>NZ_DIEJ01000069.1:0-17078 GCF_002418565.1 Achromobacter sp. UBA5777
CGCGCCCGCACCTGCACCCGTGGTCCCGGCACCTGCACCCGTGGCCCCGGCACCTGCACCCGCAGCCCCGGCGCCTGCGCCGGTATCAACGCCTGCGCCTGTCGCGGCACCTGCGCCGGTCGTCCCAGCCGTCCCGGAACCCGCACCCGCCGAGGCGCCCAAAAAGGCCTCCTGGCTGTCGCGCCTGAAGCAAGGGCTTTCGCGTACCGGCCAGAGCATTGGCGGCATTTTCGTCGGCGTGAAGGTCGACGAGAACCTGTTCGAGGAACTCGAATCGGCCCTCATTATGGCCGATGCCGGCCTTGAAGCCACCGAGAAGCTCCTGACCGCGCTGCGCGCGCGCGTCAAGAAGGAACGCATCGAAGACCCGGCCAAGGTGAAGACGGCGTTGCGCCAACTGCTGGCCGATCATCTTCGTCCGCTGGAGCGCGCCTTCGATCTGAAGCGCACGCAACCGCTGGTGGTCATGATTGCCGGCGTGAACGGCGCGGGCAAGACGACNNGCCAGCGTGCTGCTGGCCGCCGGCGATACGTTCCGCGCCGCCGCGCGCGAGCAGTTGGTGGAATGGGGCAGCCGCAACAACGTCAGCGTGATTTCGCAGGATGGCGGCGATCCGGCCGCCGTGGCGTTCGACTCGGTCAATGCCGGCCGCGCGCGCGGCATGGGCGTGGTGATGGTGGATACGGCCGGCCGCCTGCCTACGCAGCTGCACCTGATGGAAGAACTGAAGAAGATCCGCCGCGTCATCGGCAAGGCGGATGCCTCCGCGCCGCACGAGGTGCTGCTGGTGGTGGACGGCAACACCGGCCAGAACGCGCTGGCGCAGATCCGCGCGTTTGACGCCGCGATCAACCTGACCGGCCTGGTCGTGACCAAGTTGGACGGCACCGCCAAGGGCGGCACGCTGGCCGCCGTCGCAGCCGGCAGCCAGGGCGTGCGTCCGGTGCCGGTGTACTGGATCGGCGTCGGCGAAAGCCTGGAAGACCTGCAGCCCTTCGTGGCGGACGAGTTCGCGGCGGCGTTGCTCGCCGACTGAGTCCGTTAATTCAGGACCCATCGCGGTCTTGCAAGACGCCGTAAAGGCCCATGAAGACCCATCTGGCGGGACGACGCGAAAGCGCCGTCCCGCTGTCGTTTCCGGGCCAGACGCAGCCACGAATAGCGCTGCGAACGTCGCCGTCAGCAGCTTCCACCAACGGCGCCAGGCGCAGCGCCACCAGCGTTGCCCGCAGCGCCAGCGTACGCCTATCCGACCTGTCCCAACGCCGGATCGCTGATCAGATCCTTGCCCGTCTCCATCCGACCGGCAAAGCGCCTCTGGAACGCCGCATACCCATCGCAAGCAACCGCGAAGTCATACCACTGGCCGCTGTCGCTGACCGGCCACGCAAGCTCGCCGGTCTGTCCAGGTTCGACCGTCGCGGTCCACGGCCCATCCCCGCGGTATGCCATCGCCTTGACGGTGAACGTGCAAGCCTTCGCGCTGTTGTTGTGCAGCTTGACCTGCACCTGCGGATCATCACACGGCACGTAGCACACCTGGATCTCCGGCTGAGCGCCGCCCGCTTGCATCAGATCGCCCGCGAACGCGCGGTGAAAGCCGTTCGGCCCCAGCACCCACAGGTCGTACTTGCCCGCGTCGCCTGATACGTCCCACGCGTCGTCCAGCGACTTGCCCGCTTCCACCACATAGCGGCGCGGGATACGGTCCAGATGCAGCGTGTCGTACACATGGAAGACAGCGGCGGTCTTGGCCGAGCTGGCGTTGGCGAATAGCAATCGCACGCGGTTTTCACGCGCGTCCTCGCGGGCGCTCGCGTGCAGTTCATACGGCAACGCACGCGAGGGCCGTGTGCCTTGCGCCTGGGGGGCCAGCGTCTGTTGCGCCGGGATGGCGATGGCTGGTTGCGCTTCCTGCCAGGTGGTCAGGCCGTCTGCGTCTGTCTTCGTGCTGCGGCCGGACAGGGTGGGCAGCGGCGCGCTGTTGGGCGACACGAAGTTCAGCGTGGACGTGAGGTCGCCGCACACGGCGCGGCGGAATGCGCTGATGTTGGGTTCCATGACGCCGAAGCGCTGTTCGAGAAAGCGCAACGCCGAGGTGTGGTCGAACACCTGCGAATTGACCCAGCCGCCACGGCTCCACGGCGAGATCACCCACATCGGCACGCGCATGCCGGGACCATAGGGTTTGCCATCGGCGGTCAATTGCTTGGGCGTGGCGGGCGTGTAGGTGTTGTACTCAAAGGCCATCTCGGCGTCCGTCAGCGTGGACTTGCCGACCAGCGTGCCGTCGTTGTTGCGGGACGGCGCGCTGGGCGTGGGCATGTGGTCGAAGAAGCCGTCGTTCTCGTCGTACGTGACCAGGAACACGGTCTTGCTCCAGACCTCGGGCGACTGCGTCAGCGCGTCCAGCGCGGCCTGGATGTACCACGCGCCCTTGGCGGGGCTGGAGGGGCCGGGGTGCTCGCTGTAGGCCGCGGGCGGAATGATCCACGACACCTCGGGCAGCGTGCCGTTCATCACGTCGTCGCGCAGGCTTTGCAGCAGGCCGCCGTCCGGCATGGTGTTGCCAAAGCCCTTGGCAAAGGCGCTGAACTGGTCGTCGATGGCCGGGTTGTACGCAGGACCGCCCTGGTTCGTGACCTGGCGGTCCGCCGGCATCTTTTCGATCTCGGCGCGCCAGTGGCGAAAGCTCATCATCTCGTTGCAGCCGAAGTTGTCGGGGATGTTCTGGTAGACCTTCCAGCTCACGCCGGCCTGCTGCAGGCGGTCGGCGTAGGTCGTCCAGGTCCAGCCCTCGGTCGAAGGCCCCACGTCGGCGCCGTCGTTCATCTCGTTCATCACGACCGACACGTTGTCGCCGCTGGGGCCGTTGGTGCCCGTCCAGAAGAAGAGGCGGTTGGGGATCGTGCCCGCGTGCATCGCACAGTGGTAGCTGTCGCACAGCGTGAAGGCGTCGGCCAGCGCGCGGTGGAACGGCACTTCGGCGGTCTCGTAGTAGCCCATCGACAACGGCTGCTTGGCGCTGGGCCAGCGGTTCATGCGACCGTGGTCCCAGGCGGCCTGACAATTAGGCCACGAGTGTGGCGTGCTGCCTGCGCGCTGTGCGTTGCCCAGCCGCGCGTCCAGGTGATAAGGCAGTTCCAGCGTGCCGTCGCTGCGCGTTTGATGGAATACCGACTTGCCGTTGGCGAGCGGAATGGGGAAGCGGTCGCCGAAGCCGCGCACGCCCGGGAAGGTGCCGAAGTAGCCATCGAATGAGCGGTTTTCCAGCATCAGCATCACAACGTGCTTGACGTCCTGGATGGTGCCGGTGGGGCTGTCGGCTTCAATCGCGAGGGCGCGGCGGATGCTGGGCGGAAACATCGACAACGCGCTCATCGCCGCGGTGGCGCCGAGCGTGGTCGTGAAGAACTTTCTCTTGGAGGTGTCGATCGTCATTGGCTGTTCTGTCTGGAGTTTGCAGGAAACGGCAGCACTGCCGGCATCATGGCGCACAATGCGCCGCGCAGGTAGTCGGGGCGGGCGTGGTGGGCGTAGTGGGCGTCGTAGTGGGGGGCGGCGGCGCCGGTTCGTCCGAGTCGTCGTCACCGCCGCATGCGGCGAGCGAGAACACCAGCGAAAGCGCGCAGCAGGCGGCGAGACCGCGTCTGGCAATGGCCAGCAAGGGGGAAGTGGTTTGCATGAGTCTGTGTGCGTGGATGGGCGGACGGCCCGCGCTGGCCATTGCGCCGTCACACAGGACGAGTGTCGGGCGGATGCTGCGGGCCACGAATGCGCCCGGCGGTGTGTCCGGACGACAGCCAATGAGTATTGGCACGCCGGATGTCGACGAATTGACAGGGGCCTGACGCGAAGCTGTCAGGCGGCCCTTTTTTGAAACGCCATGCTAGATGCGTGTCCAGGTGAAATCGAATTCAACGCGGGACTTGCGCATGGGTTAAACGCGCGCGATGCGCGCTACTTCCAGAACGGCTTGCTGCGCGCGAGGTCGTCAAAGGCCTGCTGCGCTTCGACGACCAACTCTTCCAGGCGCGCGCTGATCCAGCCCAGCGCGAACCAGGCTTGCGGATGCGTCGCCGTACACGACTGGTAGTAGTCCTTCGCCATCGCCAGATCGTTGATTTCGCCCAGCACGTCCTGCACGCGGGACAGCAGCTTGCGATAGCCGCGCAGCTTGCTGGCGGGCAGCAGCGATTCAGCGAACGACAGGCCATAGCGCAGGCGCTTGCCGCGCTTGCGCAGATCGTGGCGGGCGGGGATGTCCAGGGCCGCGAAATGCGTGCCCTGGTCGGCCACCTTGTCGTGCCAGCGGTGCAGGCGGCGGGCGAGCAGCTTGTGCAGGTGCTGCGGCTCGGGTTCCGGCGTCAGCATCGGGATGATGGTGGGCTTGACGATCGGACCGGCCACGCCGCCTTCCAGCCGGATGGCGGGCTCGGGCGCGGCGTCGCTGGGCGTGCCGTTGGCAATCGTCTGGCTGTCCGTGTCGGGCTGCACGGGCGGCACGTCGAGCGACCATTCCAGCAGCGTGAGCAACCATGCCTGGAAGGCCTGGCCGCCCGCGATGGTCTGCGCGTCTTCGTCGGGCGGCGCGGCTTCCATCGGGATCACGGGCATGCCGGCGCGCAGCAGCGCGGGGGCGACGGTCTCGTTCAGCACGTCCTGATCGCGGTTGGCGCCGAACGCCGCGAAATGGGTGCGCACACCCTGCAGCAGCGCGTCGGGCACCGGCGCGATCCAGCCGTCGAAGAGCTTCCAGGCCGACCGCAGCCGGCGCACGCCGACGCGCAGTTGATGCACGTGTTCGGAGTTGCCGGCGCGGTATACGCCTTCGGTGTCGACCTCGGCCAGCACCGCCGCATTGCGGCAGATCTGGTCCAGGCATTCGGCCGCGATCGCGCCCATGGCCTGTGGCGGCGTCATGTCGTCACGCAGCTTCACGGACGACGCGCCGCGCGGGGACCAGAACTGGGCGATGGCCTGCGCGCGGCGCGCTTCGTGGTCATCGCCGGCAGCGGCGTCGACCTCGGCCAGGCGATTCGCCAACTGGGCCAGCGCGTCGCCGCGTTCGGATTTGCTGCGGGGATCCAGGATCAGCGCATGACGCTGTTGCCAGCCGCGCGCCGCAGCGAAGATGGCGGCGGGACGGCCCGACACCAGTTCGAATTCCAGTTCGGAGATCGGCAGTTCGAGCGCGCCGGCGCGCAGGATGCCGGTGTCGTAGGCCAGCTCCACCGTGCCGAAGCGCGTGCGGATCTTGCGCAAGAGACGCTGCACGTCGGTTTCGTAGCGCAGGCCCAGTTCGCCCTTGATGGCGGACAGCGGGCCTTCGACGTCGGTGCCTGCATAGACGGACAGGTCGAGCACGGGACCGGGCCGGGGGTGGTTCATCTCGATGCGCGAGATCGCATCGGCGCCCGGCATCTTCAGCGTCTGCACCCAATCGGAGCCTTCCTGCCGCAGCCGGATGGCGATGCGCGCCCGCGCAAGCTCGCGTTCCGGCGTGTCGAAATACATGGCATGCAAGCGAATGCGCGTGGCCTCGCGTTGCTTGACTTCACGCAGCACGGCCTGGCGTGAAGCCGTGGGCACGTGCAGTTTCAATTCCTGTTCCGACATGGCAGCGGGTGTCCAACGGCAAAAGCCAAGATGTTAATCAAGGCGGGGGTGCGTTTTGATGACCGTTCATATTTTGTTCACATTGAGCATAGACGCGATCGCGGCGCAAAAACAAGGCAGCCCATTGATGACAACGAGGCGCTTTTGCGTTGCTTGCGAACGGAAAGGAAAGTGCGGATGTCAGACACCGGCATCTGTCCGCCCAAAGAAAACGCCGCCCCGATTGGGGCGGCGAAGGGAGCGCGAGTCAGGGGAAACCGACAGGCGTAAAGCGGTGCGGCAGCGCTACAGGATGCGTTTGCGCGCCTGGGTGATGATGACTTCGGCCAGCACGACGACTACGAAGATCGCGGCCAGCACCAGCGCGACGCGGTCCCACTGGAACAGGTTCAGCGCGGTATCCAGCGCCATGCCGATGCCGCCGGCGCCGACCAGTCCCAGCACCGCGGATTCGCGCACGTTGATGTCCCAGCGCAGCAGCACGATGGACCAGAACGCGGGGCGGATCTGCGGCCAGTAGGCGTACCAGATCACGGAAGCCTTGCTGGCGCCCGTAGCCGTGACGGCTTCGATGGGGCCGCGCTGGGCTTCCTCGATGGCTTCGCCGACCAGCTTGCCGACAAAGCCGATCGAGCGGAAGGCGATGGCCAGCGTGCCGGCCAGGGCGCCCGGTCCGAAGATGGCGATGAACAGCAGCGCCCACACCAGCGAATTGACCGACCGGCTGGACACCAGGATCAGGCGGGCCAGCATGTTGATGGTCTTGCTGGGCGTGAGGTTGTTGGCCGCCAGCAGACCCACCGGCACGGCCATGAACACCGAAAGAATGGTGCCCAAGGTGGCGATGTGCAGCGTTTCGATCAGGGCCGCGTGTACGCCATCCGGGTAGTAGGCCCAGTCGATCGGCCACATCCGGCGAAAGAGGTCGGCCATCTGTTCCGGTGCGTCGTACAGGAACTCGGGGATGACCTCCACGCCGCGGATCGCCTGCACGACCGCCGCCACCAGCAGCAGGTACAGCGCAAAGCGCAGCAGGCGCTGGCCCATGCTGTAGCGTTGCCAGACGCGGGGCTGGCCCGCGGGGTTCAAGGGGGAGACGTGGGCGTTCATTCTTCCACCTCCGCCTTGCGTGCGGCCGCCGGCTTGCTGCTGCCGATCCCGCGTGCGCCGGCGAAGCGGCTTTGCAGGATGCGGTCAAAGCCCAGATTGTCCAGGAACACCGCCCGCACGAAGCCGGCCAGGATTTCACCCAGCATGATGATCGCGATCAGGGTCAGCAGGATGGCGCTGACGAAGTCGTAGTCGAAGCGCTGGAAGGCCGAGAACAACGTGCCGCCCACGCCGCCCGCGCCCACGATCCCCACCATGGTGGAGTTGCGCAGGTTGGAGTCGAACTGATAGGTGGCAAAGCCGATGAAACGCGCGAACACCTGCGGCAGCACGCCGAACACGATGACGTTGGAGAACGACGCGCCGGTCGCGCGCACCGCTTCGACCTGCTTGAGCGAGATTTCCTCGATGGCCTCGGTGAAGAGCTTGCCGATGAAGCCGATGGACGCGACGGTCAGCGCCAGGATGCCTGCCAGCGCGCCGAAGCCCACGGCCTTGACGAACAGGATGGCGACGATGACCGGGTGCAGCGCGCGGCACAGCGCGACGATCGACCGGGCGGGCCACGAGATCCAGGCGGGCATCAGGTTGCGCGCGCCCAGGAGGCCCACGGGCAGGGCAAGGAAGATGCCCAGCATCGAGGCCAGGACCGCGATTTCAAGACTTTCGGCGATGCCCTTCCACAAGGTGGCGGGCTTTTCGAAATTGGGCGGGAACATGCGCGCCAGGAACGTCGACGCATGGCCCATGCCGGCTTCGAAGCGCGACCAGCTGAAGTCCAGCTGCGCGGCGGCATAGACGGTGTAGAGCACCAGCAGCAGCACGCCTGCCTTGGCGCGCCCTGACATGGCGAAGGGGCGGATGCCGCCCCGGGGTTGCGTCATTCCAGCCAAGACTCGCCTCCGTAGATGGTCTTGAGCATGGTCGCGTCCAGGCCCTGGCCGTCGCCGTCATAGACCACGTGGCCGCCCGACATGCCCACGATGCGCGTGGCATAGCGGCGCGCCAGTTCGACGTCGTGGATGTTGACGATGACGGGGATGCCCGTGGCGCTGCCCTGCGCGGACAGCAGTTCCATGATTTCGACGGAGGTCTTGGGATCCAGCGACGACGTCGGTTCGTCGGCCAGCAGCACCTGCGGGCGCTGCATCAGCGCGCGGGCAATACCCACGCGCTGGCGCTGGCCGCCTGACAGCGCGTCGGCGCGCTGGTCGGCAAATCCGGCCAGGCCCACGGTATCGAGCAGCTTGTAGGCGTGCTCGATGTCCTCGGGCTCGAAGCGGCGCATCCAGGCCTTCATGGCCGAGGTGTACCCCAGCCGGCCGGTCAGCAGGTTTTCCATCACGGTCAGGCGTTCGACCAGGTTGTATTCCTGGAACACCATGCCGATGCGGCGGCGCGCGCGGCGCAGCGACGCGCCGCGCACTTGCGCCAGGTCCACGGTGCCGTCCTGGGACTGCAGGATGATCTCGCCCTTGGTGGGTTCGATCAGCCGGTTGATGCAGCGCAGGAGCGTGCTTTTGCCGGTGCCCGAAGGACCGATGATGGCGGTGAGCCCCTGACCGGCGATCTGCAGGTCAATGCCGTTCAGTACCGGCCGGCCGGCCCGGTATTCCTTGACCAGGCCGGAAATGCGTAGCGACGTCGTCATGCTGGATTACTTCTTGCTCTTTGCGGATTCGCGGTCGTAGGCCGCGCGGTTGAAGCTTTCGCCACCGGATTCAGCGACCTGGCGGACGATGGCCCAGTCCTTCTCGTACGTCACCGGGTAGAAGCGGTCGGCGTTGTCGAAGGCCTTGGACATTTCCGGCGGGAAGCGGTAGTCGTAGAAGCACTTGAGCATCTGGTCGCGGAACTTCGGTTCCAGGTCATGCGCGTAGGCGAACGACGAGGTCGGGAATTTTTCGCTGGTGTAGATGATGCGGAAATCGGCTTCCTTGACCTGGCCGCGTTCGACCATGCGCTTGAAGACGTCCGAGGCGACGGCGGCGGCGTCGTAGTCGCCGGAGTTCACGCCCATGACCGACTGGTCGTGCTTGCCGGAGAAGATGACCTTGTAGTCCTTGTCGGGCGTCAGGCCTTCCTTCGGGAACAGGGCGACGGGCGCCATGTGGCCGGAGTTCGACGAGGGCGCGGTGTGCGCGAGCTTCTTGCCCTTCAGGTCGGTCAGCTTCTGGTAGGGGCTGTCCTTTTTGACGATGACGATCAGGTTGTAGCCCTGGAAGCCGTCGGCATAGCCCTTCACGGCAAACGGCACGGCGCCGGCGATGTTCACGGCAAAGGCGGTGGGACCGGTCGAGAAGCCGCCGACGTGCAGGCGGCCCGAGCGCATGGCTTCGATTTCAGCTGCATTGCTCTGCACCTGGTAGAACACGACGCGCTTGCCCGTGCATTCGGACAGGTGCTTGGTGAAGGGCTTGAAGATGTCTTCGTACACGGCCGGGTCTTCGACCGGCGTGTAGGTAAACACCAGCGTGGAAGGCGTCTTGAGCTTGGACGCGTCGGTGGGCGTGTCGGCCACCAGGTCTTTGTTCGAGTCGCAATACATCTGGTCGAGATCGCCGCGGTTCGAGCAGGTGTCGGCGGCCTGGGCGGCAGAAGCTCCAAAAGCGAATGCGGCCAGCGCGGCCGCCTGCATAAGACGCAAGGCTTGCATCGTGTGTCTCCTCGTGTAGGTATGAATTGAATCTTTGCTGAATTCAAACACACAACGGGGGACGGCACACTCGGGAAAGTCCCTGCCTTTCTTTTCGTCTTTTGTTCGTTTTGTTCGCTTTGTGTTCGTTTTTGCGCGAAAACGCGCTCAGCCGCGAAAGCCCAGCTTGCGGGAGATTTCCTGGGCGCAGGCGATGAGCGGACGCGCGATCGCGCCGTCCCACGACACGTCGAACAGGCCGGTGGGTCCGAGGCTGGTCAGCGCCAGCACGATGCTGCCCGTGTTGTCGAACACCGGCACCGACAGCGCGTCCACGCCTGGCAGCGGATTGCCCAGCGCGCGGGCCATGCCGTGCACGCGGATGTCGGCCAGTTGCGCCTCGATGTTGGCGCGGGAGGCCTTGCGTGGCGGCGGCACGCTGGCGATGACGGCGGTGTCGCCTTCCTCGCGCGCGATGTAGTGCTCACTGACCTTCGGCGGCAGCCACGCCGCAAACACCAGGCCGGTGGCGGTGTGCAGCATGGACATCACGGTGCCCTTGCGCATGTTCACGTGGACCGGATAGCTGGCTTCGGTCATGTGGATCATGGTGGGACCGTGCGAACCCAGCACCGCGATGCCCAGCGTGTGGCCGATGTCGGACTGCAGCTTGGCGATTTCCGGCATGGCGACGCGCACCGGGTCCAGGCGCTGCAGGCTGACCAGCCCCATCTGCAGGGCGAACGGGCCCAGTTCGTACTGGCCGGTGACGGCGTCCTGCTGCACCAGTCCGACGCGGATGAAGCTCACGAGATACGGGTGCGCCTTGGCGGACGTCATGCCCGCGCCGGCCGCCAGGTCGCGCAGGGTCAGGGGCTTGCCCGCATCGACCAGTGCGGCCAGAAGCGGCACACCGACCTCGATGGACTGGATGCTGCGGCGGCCATCATTGGCGGCGGGCGCCGCGGTCTTGGAAGTTGCCACGGTGTGCTGACCTTAAGCCGGCTGGACTTGGGAGGACTGGCGCGCGGCGAGCAGCCGGTCGGCCATTTCGACGAAGCCACCGCCGCCATGAAAGGCGGCGACAAAGGCGGGGCGGTGCGTCAGACGGTGCAATTGGGCCTGGATGTTGGCCACGCCGACCGAGATCGGGAAGTAGGCGAACATCGGCTCGTCGTTGGGCGAATCGCCAATAAACAGCGTGCCGTCCAGGGCGCCGGCCACGTCCATGCCGAACTCGCGCTGGAACATCGTGCGCGTCATGGTGAGCTTGTCGTAGTCGCCAAACCAGCCGTTGACGTGGATGGAGCTGACCTTGGCCTGCGCGCCGGCGTCCTGGAAGATCTGGACGATGCGGCTGATCGCGGCGTCGGGCAGGGCGGGCACGTCTTCGCAGAAATCGATGGCCAGGTCCGCCACGCGGTAATCCTGGTCGCTGGCGACGGCGCTGCCGGGCACTTCAGCCAGGACGCGGTCGCGGATCGCGTCCAGCCGCTTGCGGCTTTCCTGGCGTGAAGCGGCGTCGGTCCAGTAATGCGTGGTCATGCGGCGGGCCTGGCGGTCGTAGGCGTAATAGAACGCGCCGTTCTCGCCAACCACGGCGCGCACCGGCCACATGCGGGCGATGTGGTCGCACCAGCCGGCCGGGCGGCCGGTGATCGGCACCACCTGGATGCCGGCCTGTTCCAGGCGTTCAAGGGCGGCGTACGCGTCGGCCGGCAGGCGGCCTTCGGTGGTCAGCGTGTCGTCGATGTCGGTCAGCACGACGCGGACGGCTGCCGCGACGTTCAAAGGCATGGCCGCAAGGGCTTGCATGAGGTTTTTCCTTCGTTTTTCTGGGGGATCTCCGGGCGAAAGTTTAACCGGATGCCCCTGTCCGGACGGGGCGGCAAGACGCCAATAGGGGTTCGGCCCGCGAGGGCGGTAAAATCCGGGCTTTCCCGCCTGGTTTACGTGTCACGCCATGTCCGTCCAGTTGTCCTCCTTGTCCGGCTCCGAGCCGGAATCCTTCGGCATCGCTTCGGTTGCCGAGATCATCGCCGAGCTGCGCGCCGGCCGCATCGTCATTCTGGTTGATGAAGAAGACCGCGAAAACGAGGGCGACCTCGTCATGGCCGCCGAATTCGTCACGCCCGAAGCCATCAACTTCATGGTTACCCACGGCCGCGGCCTGGTGTGCCTGACGCTGACCGAAGAACGCTGCCGCCAGCTTGAGCTGCCGATGATGGCCGCCCGCAACGGCACCCGTTACGGCACCAATTTCACGCAGTCCATCGAAGCCGCCGAAGGCGTCGAGACCGGCATTTCGGCCGCCGACCGCGCCCGCACCATCCAGGTGGCCGTGGCGCGCGACGCCAAGCCGGCTGATCTGGTCCAGCCCGGCCACATCTTCCCGGTGCGCGCCGTGCCCGGCGGCGTGCTGGTGCGCGCCGGCCACACCGAGGCCGGCTGCGACCTGACCGCCATGGCGGGCCTGACGCCCGCCGCCGTCATCTGCGAAATCCTCAAACCCGATGGCACGATGGCCCGCCTGCCGGACCTGGTGGAATTCGCCCGCCAGCACGACCTGAAGATCGGCACCATCGCCGACCTGATCCAGTACCGAAGCGAGCACGAATCCATCGTCAAGCGCGTGGGCAAGCGCACCATGCAGACGGCCTGGGGCACGTTCGAGGCCGTGGCCTACGAAGACGCCGCCACCGGCTCCGCCCATTTGGCGCTGGTGCATGGTAATGTGACTCCCGACGCCGAGACGCTGGTGCGCGTGCACGAGCCGGCGTCCGTGCTGGATGTGCTGGACACCGGCGCAAGTCCGCATAGCTGGGGCGTGGCCCAGGCGCTCGAGGCCATCGCGGCCGCCCCGGCCGGCGTGCTGGTGCTGATGAACTGCCAGTCGTCCACGGAACATCTGTTTGGCCAGATTGCAGGTTGGAACGACCCGAAGGCGCAGGCCAATCCTGCGAACGCCGACCGCTTTGGTCTGCGCACCTACGGGATCGGCGCCCAGATTCTGCGCGACCTGAACGTGGGGCAAATGAGGCTCCTGGCCCGGCCGCGCAAGATGCCCAGCATGGCGGGCTTCTCGCTCACCATTACGGGTTACGATTGCGACCCGCAGAACACTCCCGCAACACACTGAAGGCCGACACATGAACCCTTACATCCTTACCCCCGACCTGAACGGCGAAGGGCTGCACATCGGCATCGTACGCGCCCGCTTCAATGAAGAAATCGGCCAGGCCGAACTCGAAGCGTGCCTGAAGGAACTGGCCGAACTGGGCGTGGACGAGCGCGACGTCATGGTCGCCACCGTGCCCGGCGCCCTGGAACTGGGCGTGGCCCTGTCCCACATGGCCGAAACGTTCGAGTTCGACGCCCTGATCGCGCTGGGCGCGGTCATCCGCGGCGAAACCTATCACTTTGAAGTGGTCAGCAATGAAATGGCCACGGCAATCACCCGTATCTCCCTCGAAACCGGCGTCCCCGTCGCGAACGGCGTGCTGACCGTCGACACCGACGAGCAGGCGCAGGCCCGCGCCGCCGGCAAGGGCCGCGACTGCGCCCAGGTGGCCGTCGAAATGGCCAATCTGGTGGCAGCGCTGGAACCCGAGGAAGAAGACGAAGACGAAGACGACGAGGACGAAGATTTTGACGACGAAGAAGACGACGACCAGCGCTGATAGCGCGGCGCAGGCCCGCGCCAACGCGCGCAGCGCGCGCCGCCGTGCGCGCGAATTCGCGCTGCAGGGCGTGTACGCGTGGCTGCTGCGCGGTGGCGAAGGCACGCAGGACGCCGGCGAGATCGACGCCCATCTGCGCGACACCGAGGACTTCTCCGAGGCCGACGCGCAATGGTTCAAGACCTTGCTGCACGGCGTGCTGCGCGAGGCGCCCACCCTGCGCGAACGCTTCACGCCCTACGTCGACCGCCCGCTGGCCGAGCTGTCGCCCGTTGAGCATGGCATCCTGCTGATCGGCAGCTTCGAACTGATTCATCACGTCGAAGTCCCGTACAAGGTCGCCATCAACGAGGCCGTGGAATTGGCCAAGTCGTTTGGCGGCACCGACGGCTTCAAGTTCGTCAACGGCGTGCTCGATAAGCTGGCCGCTGACGTTCGCGCGCACGAAGTCCAGGCCGCGGCGCAGCAACGCCGATAGGTAGCCCCCCCGGAGCGCTGCGCGCTTCCCCCCCAGGGGGGCGCCGCTGCGGACCGGCAGAGCCCGGATCCGCGCGGCCCCGATCTGGGCCGCACGGCGGCCATGCAGATAATGGCGACCATCGGGCGCCGCTTAGGAGGCGCGGTGGCGTCTGAATTTGATCTGATTGCGCGCTACTTTACGCGTGCCGCGCCGGCCGGTTTGCTGGGCGTTGGCGATGACTGCGCGCTGTTTCCTGTTCCGCCCGGTGAACAGGTGGCCACCAGCACGGACCTGCTGTTGGAAGGCCGGCATTTCTTTCCTGATGTTGATCCCAAAGCGCTGGGCCATAAGGCTCTGGCGGTGAATCTGTCTGATCTCGCCGCCATGGGCGCTCGTCCGATCGGCTGCGTGCTGGGTCTGGCGTTGCCCCATTTGCGTGAGCCGTGGCTGGCGGCGTTTGCCGAGGGCTTTCACGCGTTGGCGGCGGCCCATGGCTGCCCGCTGATTGGCGGCGACACCACGCGCAGCGCGCACGATCTGGCAATCAGCGTGACGGTGTTCGGCTCGGTTCCTGCCGGACAGGCGTTGCGCCGCGACTGGGCGCAGGCGGGCGACGACATCTGGGTGTCTGGGGAACTGGGTGCGGCCGACGTGGCCTACCGGCTTCTGGATGGGCAGTACCCGGCCGATGCCACTCTCCTGGCCGCCACGCGCGCCGCGCTGGAGTGGCCCGAGCCACAAGTGGCGCTGGGCCTTGCGCTGCGCGGCATCGCGAATGCAGCCATCGACCTGTCCGACGGGCTGCTGCAAGACTTGGGCCACATTTTGGCAGCCAGCCGCGCCGGCGCCTGCCTGCGGTTTGCGGACTTGCCCATGGCGCCTGCGCTGTCGGGCCTGGATGCCGCACCGCTGCAACGCGCCCTGCTGGGCGGGGGCGACGTCTACCAACTGTGTTTCACCGCGCCAGCGTCTCGGCGCGAAGCGGTGCTGGCGGCCGCCGCGTCTGCCGGCTCCCGGGTGACCTGCGTGGGCGAGATTTTGCCGCAGCCCGGCATGACCGTCGTAGATGCGCAAGGCCAGCCGCTGGCGGACCTGCCCGCCGGCTTCGATCACTTTCCCGCGGACTGATTCGCGGCCTCTTGTCGTTCTGACCCAACTCCCATGTCTTCCACTGATAAGCACTCCACCTCCATGCGCGATCGCCGCCGGGCCGCGTACCCGGCCGTGTCCTGGGTTTGCCGCGATCCCGGTCGGCTGATCGCGTTTGGCTTTGGCAGCGGACTGATTCGTCCTGCCTCCGGTACGTGGGGCACGCTGCTTGCTTGGGGCATCTGGGTGGCGGCGGCGCCTGCGGCGTCGGACCTGGCCATCGGCGTGTTCCTGGCCTTGGCATTTCTGTACGGATGCTGGGCCTGCCACCGCGTCGGCCGAGAACTCCAGCAGCCGGATCATGTCGGAATGGTCTGGGATGAGATGGTGGCGTTCTGGCTGGTGCTGTGGCTGACGCCGGCCGGTTGGTTGTCGCAGGCGCTGGCGTTCGTGCTGTTCCGCACGTTCGACATCGTCAAGCCGCCACCCATCAAGTTCTTCGACGCCCATATCAAGGGCGGCTTCGGAGTCATGTGGGACGATATCGTGGCTGCCGGCTACGCCTTGCTGGTGATGGCGCTGGTGGCCCGCACAGGAGTCTTAGGATGAACGATCAGCTTGAAGGCGCGCGGACCAATTTGTCGGCCGCGCAGTTGTCGGAAGCGACGATACTCGGCCTGTCCGAACGGTTGGGCGACGTGCTGCGACAGCAGGGGTGGATGCTGGGCACCGCCGAATCCTGCACCGGCGGTCTGCTGGCTGGGGCCGTCACCGCGGTGGCCGGTTCCAGCGAATGGTTCGAGCGCGGTTTCGTCACCTACAGCAACGACGCCAAAGTCACCGAGCTGGAGGTGTCGCCTGAAACGCTGCATCACTTTGGCGCGGTCAGCGAACCCATTGCGCTGGAAATGGCCAACGGCGTGCTGCTGGCCGTGCCCAACGCGCACGTTGCCATGTCGACCACCGGCATCGCCGGCCCGGGCGGCGCCACGCCGGGCAAACCGGTGGGCATGGTGTGCTTCGGCTTTGCCATGCGCGTGGGCGACGGCATCAGCAGCCGCGCGGTGACGCATGTATTCCAGGGCGACCGGGGGCAGGTGCGCCAGGCGGCGGTGGAATTTGCGCTGCGGGCGGTGCTGGAATTCGCGGGTGTGCCGATCAATCGGCGCTGAAATCCCGCGCAAATTACCGACGCAGAATCCTGACGCTAAACAGCCAGCGCAGAAATCCCCGGCGCTGAATTGAAAAAAGCCGCTGCACCGTGCTTTTACGCACCGTGCAGCGGCTTTTGCCGCTTCTGACGAATCAGCGGACCGCGTTGATCGCGTCGCGCAGGCCCTTGGCAGCTTCAGCGGCGGCCTCGCGCCAGTCGTCGCCGCCACTGGCGTAGATGATGGCGCGCGACGAGTTGATCATCATGCCGTTGCGCGCCGCGTTGGCGCCGGCGTTCACCGTGGCGGTGATGTCGCCGCCCTGTGCGCCAATGCCCGGCACCAGCAGGGGCAGGGCGTCGCCGATGCGCTGGCGCACGGCGGCCAGTTCATTCGGGAACGTCGCGCCCACCACCAGACCGCATTGGCCGTTGGCATTCCATTTGTCGGCCACCAGACCCGCCACGTGCAGGTACAGCGGCTCGCCATTGTCCATCTTCAGGAATTGCAGGTCCGAGCCGCCGGGATTGGACGTGCGGCACAGGACGATCACCCCGCGATCGCGCCACGCCAGATAGGGCTCGACCGAGTCCAGGCCCATGTACGGGCTGACGGTGAGCGCGTGCGCCTGGTAGCGCTCGTAGGCTTCGCGGGCGTAGTTTTCGGCGGTGGAGCCGATGTCGCCACGCTTGGCGTCCAGCACGATGGGCAGGTCGGGGTGCTTGTCGCGGATGTGCTGGCACAGCGCTTCGAGCTGGTCTTCGGCGCGGTGCGCGGCAAAGTACGCGATCTGCGGCTTGAAGCTGCAGGCATACGGCGCGGTGGCGTCGACGATGTCGCGGCAGAACTGGAAGATGGCGTCCGGTTTGTCCTGCAATTCGCGCGGAAAGCGCTGCGGGTCGGGATCCAGCCCGACTTGCAGGAGCGAGTTGCTGGTGGTCCAGGCGTGTTCGAGTTTTTGCAGGAAATTCATGGGATTCAGTGCAGTTTGACCCGCGGGCGCGTGCGCCGCATCAGCAGGCGGGCCAGGGCGAGGGAGACGGTACGCGAGGCGCCCAGCACCGCGCGGTGGTGCATCAGGTGCAGGCTCATGTACATCAGGCGCGCCAGTGTACCGCTTACGAACAGTCCCCGTCCGGCAAGCTTGCCCATCAGGCTGCCCACCCCGGCGTCCTGGCCCAGCGACACCAGCGACCCGTGATCCTGATAGACGTAGGGCTCGGTGGGCTCGGGATTGTTGCGGAGCCGGGCCGTCAGCTTTTTGGCCAGGTAGTCGGCCTGCTGGTGCGCGGCCTGCGCGCGGGCCGGCACGGTGCGGCCCTCGCGCCACGGC
>NZ_DIEJ01000110.1:0-4296 GCF_002418565.1 Achromobacter sp. UBA5777
CGGTGGCCGCCGCATGATTAAAGAAGGCGCGCGCCTGGCGCAGGGCCGGCGAGTCCAGCCCGCTGGCGATGGCGTCGGCTGCGGCCTTGTCGGCTTCGGCAAGCTTGCCCTGCTTTTGCAGCGCGTAGATCAGCAAGAGGCGCAGGCGCTCCACGTCCGGGCGCAGCACGATGGCCGATTCCGCCTGCTGTTGCGCCAGCGCATAGTTGCCGGCGTCGTAGTTCTTGTAGCCCTCGTCGGCAAACTGCCAGGCCGCGCCTTCCAGCGGCGCTTCGGCCCGAGGCTGGGTCTGCGCGCCAACGGGCGCCGCGGCCCAGGCGCAGGCGAGGGCCGCGGACAGAACGAGCGAGCGAGGAAAGGACATCATGGGGGGGAAGGTTTGGTGGCGGGCGCGGCCGGGGGCTCGCCTTGTCCGGCCTGTTGGAATTGGATGGCTTCGGTCAGCGTGCCTTCGTCCAGCCACCCCTGTTCCGTCAGAATCTGGCCCAGCGGCTTTTTCTCGCGCGCCTGTATCTCCAGCGCCTGCTCCAGCGTGGACTGGTCGATGGCCTGCCACGACAGCAGCAGCTCGCCCAGGCGCTGGCGCTGCTGCGCCAACTGATCGGTGGACGGGAAGTCGTGCATGGTCTTGTCCCACGCCAGCCGCTTGCCCGTGATCAGATGGCCGATGAACAGACGCCATGCCCGGGCCGCCGCCATGGCGTTGATGAAATTGCCGACGATCATCCGGGGTATCGACAGCAGCGCGTGCTCCCAGCCGTACATGCGGCCGACGAAGTACGCGCGCTGCACCACGCGCAGCAGCAGGGCGACGGCATTGGCCCACATCAGCGTCACCAGCCAGCCGCCGGGCCGGAAGTACGAGGGGTAGTACACCGTCCACCAGCCAAACAGGTCGGCCAGGTAGAAGACGAAGAAGTTGGCCAGCAGCACATAGGCCAGGATGGCGATGAAGGACGTCACCAGGCCCTTGCGATCGCGAAAGAGCAGGTATTTGGTCGCGAGTGACCCCGTCCAACCCACTTGTTGCCAGCCCTGCAGTCCGATGCCCAGCGTCCAACGCGCCTTTTGCCGGTACGCGGTGCGGAAGGTGTTGGGAAAGTATTCGCGCACGCCCAGCGGCATGCGCAGGTGGGCGACCTGTTCCTTGCCCAGGCCGAACCACGATTGGCGCCGCGTCACGTACTCGACCGGGAACTTGCCGAAGATCTGACGCATGCCGCGCTGGGCCAGACGCGCGCCGATGTCGTAGTCCTCGGTCAGCGTGTCGGTGTTGAACGGCTGATTGTTCGTCTCGGCCGCCAGCTCCACCAGCGCGCGGCGCGAAAAACACGTGCCCACGCCCGCCGACGGCACCATCTTCGACAGGCTTTCGCGCACCACCAGGTCCTTGGTGTGCCATTCGGCAAACTCGTCCATGTAGGTGCCGGCCACCAACTCGTACCAATGGCGTTCCAGCGACGTCACCGGCAGCTGGATGAAGTCGATGCGGGGCAGCAGATAGTTGTAGTACTTCAGCTCCAGCGGATGCAGGACGTCTTCGCTGTCATGCAGGATCACGCCGGCAAAGGGCACGGGCTGCTTGGCGTCCTGCGCGAAGATCGCCTGCACGATCCAGTTCAGGCAATCGGCCTTGCAGGTCGGACCATCATGCGGCACCTCCACACGGACCAGCTGCCGGTAGCGGCGCCGCATCCGTTCCACTTCGTTGATCGTGCGCTCGTCGTTCTGGTAGGTGCCGGCAAAGATCATGTAGTTCTTGTATTCCAGCGTCGACACCATCGTCTCGAGCATGGACGCGATCACGTCGTACTCCAGCCAGGCCGGCACCATGATTGCAAGCGGCTGCTCTTCCTTGGCGCGAAGCTGCGCGGCGGTCAACGGCGTGTAGCGGCGCTTGATGGTCAGCGACCGCCGCAGCTCGCGCACCCAGTACCAGCCGTCGATGAACAGGTCATCCAGGCTGGACAGGAGGATGATCACGCCGACCACGGCGGTCACAACCTCCAGTCCGCGGTAATAATCCGCGATCAGGTAGGGCCAGTAGAGCGAGGACATGACGCCGTGGCCTTATTGGGGATCCTTGCGCTTCCTGCGGGCGACGCGCATGGCGAAGATCAGGAACAGAAGCAGCACCAGCAGGCTGATGCTGATGGCCGGCACGCTCCACGAGATGTAGCGCCGCCATTCGAAGAAGGCGCTTTCTCCCGCGCCCGGCGGGTGGCTCGCGTCGGGGTTGGCGCTGTCGATCCACGCAACAGGCCCCGCCGCGCCGATGATCGCGATGTTGCCGCGATTCAGCACAAACGGCGCATCGGTCATGCCGGGCTGCTCGCCCAGCGTGTGCCACAGCACGCCCTCCTGGCCGCCGGCGCTGACGACTTCCGCGGTGCTCAGTTGCGTCAGCCCCGAGATGTCCAGCAAGGTCGTGTCCTTGCCGGCCACCTTGAGCTGCTTGCGTTCATTGACCTGAACGGCGGGCTTGGCGCCGTCGACCGGCAGCTCCATTGCCAGGAACGCGCGGGCCGGCTTGACGGCCTGGCCGGCGGGCGACACGGACAGTTCGGCACGCGTGGCCGACACCCCGCTGGCTGCGGCGATGCCGATGACGCGCTTGATGTTGTCGGGCGCGTCCGCCAGATAGCTGTCCGGAATCAGCACCTGCGGCGACCCCGCCATCAGCGGCAAGAGGCCCACGAAGGTGCCGTCCGGCTGCGCCTTGCCGGGCTTCACGTAGCTGGTCGGCAGCACGTTCACGGGATAGCCCTGCGGAATCTCGTTGCAATCGACCGACACGGGCTGGCGCTGGAAGGTCACGCGCACCGCGTTCGTCACGCCCAGCGCATAGCCGGGCACCCGCGCCGTCAGGCGTTCTGGCCGGCCGTCGGCCTCCAGCTGCTTGGCGCCCAGCAGGATGCCGTTCCAGAAGACGGATGCGACGGGGCGTGTGGACGAGGCCCCCGGCGCCGCTGCCACGTCCATGATCAGTTCATCCGGCACGCGGCCGTCGGTGGTCACGGCGGCCAGCGGAAACGACGCGTTCCAGTCCCCGCGTGCCACCACATCAAAGCTCGCCGACGAGCCGCCCAGCGTCGACAGGCGCACCCCGCCATCCTGCATGGACTGCGGGGGAAGGGCGGTCTGCACCTGCACCTGGCGGCTTGCCAGGATGCGGCGCCAGGCCGTGTCGAAAACGCCGGCGCCTTGCGCGCCCGCATCGGCCGCGACGGCGATCACCGCCTGGCGGCCCAGCGACACCAGGCGGATTTCCTTGGACGCCAGTCCAGCGCCCGCCAGGGGCATGCGCTGCTGGCGCCACGCCTTGAAGGCGTCCGCCGCATCGGGATCGGACGCAAGCTGCGTCTGCAACGCGTCAAGCGCTTCCTTGTATTTCGAGCTGAGCGCGGCATCGGCAATCACCACGTCTCCGGCGACGGCCGGCGCGCCCATCACCAGCAGGGCGCCGATCTCGGCGGGGTTGGCGAGCTTGTGCGTTTCCTTGCCGGTCAGCGCGGCAAACGCCGGCACCTGTCCCAGTCCGGCCGGGGCCTGCAGACCGCGCGTGTCGACCTCTTCGCCCACCGCCGGGAAAGCCCGGACCGCCACGCGCTTGCCGCTGCGCTCCATTGCCACGCCCAGGCGCCAGGCGCTGTCGAAGGCCTGCTGGTCCAGCTTGCGGCTGGCGACCATCAGCACGGGCTTGCCCGGCAGCGAACCCCAGGCGTCGTCCAGGCTGTTGATTGCCGACGCGTCATAGCGGTAGCTCAGCCGCGTCTGCGGCGAGATCGTCAGCGCATTGCCCGTGGCGCGGTTACTTTCGCAGTGGCGCAGCGCGATGTCGGACTGCCAGTCCACGCCCACGCGCAAGAAACCCGAATCGCGCGTGCGGCGTTCGACGGCGAGCGTCCGGCTGGCCGAGCCTTCGCCATCGGCGACGCGCTGCGCCGTTTGCGGCACGCCGTCCAACCACAGCACCATGCTGGTCCGGCCCGGCTCGCCCTTGGTGTAGCGCGCATCGAAATCCAGCCGCGCGTCCGTGACCGGCACACCGCGCGGGACCGGCAGATAGAACTCCTGCCGCGCATCGCTGTTGGACAGGACGACGGGCTCGTTGATGCCCAGGTCTCCCAGCGTGGTGCTGCGCGTCACCATGTCGTCGCTCTGCAGCCGGCGCAGCGCGTCGCCGGCCGGACTGGCCAGCGCGGCCAGCGGCGCCAGCAGCCCCGCCGCCGCCCAGGGGGCGCACAACATACCGGCAACGGGGGGCTGTAGGGAGGGGGGGGTGGAGGGATCCGC
>NZ_DIEJ01000114.1:0-9367 GCF_002418565.1 Achromobacter sp. UBA5777
CGGCGGCGCCGTGTCCACCACGGGGGCGGGGCGCGCGGCGGGCGTGGACAGCTCGACCGGCGTCAGGCCGGCATCGCGCGCGGCCTGCAGATTGGCGCCCTCGGCCACCACGCCGATCGGGGGCAGGTTATGGCCGCGCAGCGACGCCACCAGCGCCGGCCAGTCGATCTTTTCCTCGACCCGGCTGGCGTCGATGACGACGGGCTCGTTTTCAAAGAAGCTGCCGGCATCCGCCATGCGCTTGGCCAGCGCTGCGTTCAGGCGTTCGGGATCAGCGCTATGCAAAACCACCCGGATGGCATACAGGGTGGCGCTCTTGAAGTCCAGGGCTAGGGATTCAGTGTTCATCTTGATTGTGGCTGGCGGTCCGGGCGGCGAAAAACGGCGCGCGCAACCGGCTGCGGGATGTCGGGGATGATAACCCGCCGGGGGCGGCCTGCGCCGGGCGCAGGGCGAAAGAAAAAGGCGCCACAAGGCGCCTTTTCCCGGTATTGCGCACGCGGGCGCGTCAGCCTTGCACCCACGAATCGCGCAGGGTCACGATGCGGTTCAGCACCGGCGCGTCCGGCGTCGAGTCCTTCAGGTCAGCCGTGAAGTAGCCCAGGCGCTCGAACTGCCAGGTCGCGCCCGGCGTGGCCACCGTGCCCGGTTCCAGCCAGGCCGTGACGGTCTGCTTGGAGTTGGGGTTCAGGCAGGCCAGGAAGTCCTTGTCGCCGCCGTCCGGACGCGGATCCGCGAACAGGCGGTCGTACAGGTGGATCTGCGCGGGCACCGCGTGTGCCGCGCTGACCCAGGTGATGTTGCCCTTGACCTTGACGCTGTCCGCGCCCGGGGTGCCGCTCTTGGTGTCGGGCAGGTATTCGGCCTGCACTTCGACGACCTCGCCGGCCTCGTTCTTGGTGAAGCCGGTGCAGCGCACGACATAGCCGTACTTCAGACGCACCGTGTTGCCCGGGAACAGGCGGAAATACTTCTTGGGCGCTTCCTCGCGGAAGTCGTCGCGCTCGATCCACAACTCGCGCGACAGCGGGAACTCGCGCACGCCGGCTTCGGGGTCGTGCGGATTGCGCGGCGCGGTGCAGGTCTCGGTCTGGCCTTCCGGGTAGTTGGTGATGACCAGCTTGATGGGGTCCAGCACGGCCACCGAACGCGCGGCGATGGGGTCCAGGTCGTCGCGCACGGCCTGCTCGAGCAGGCTGTAGTCGATGCGCGAATCGGACTTGGAAACGGCCGTGCGGTCGCAGAACAGGCGGATCGACGCGGGCGTGTAGCCGCGGCGGCGCAGGCCGAAGATGGTGGGCATGCGCGGGTCGTCCCAGCCGTCCACATGGCCTTCCTTGACCAGTTGCAGCAGCTTGCGCTTGCTGGTGACGACGTAGCTCAGGTTCAGGCGGGCAAATTCGTACTGGTGCGGCAGCGGCTGGGCCAGCTTGCCCAGTTCGGCCAGGCGCGTCAGGATCCAGTCGTAGAACGGGCGCTGGTCTTCGAATTCAAGCGTGCAGACGCTGTGCGTGATGCCTTCCAGCGCGTCTTCCACCGGGTGCGCCCAGCTGTACATCGGGTAGATGCACCATTGGTCGCCAGTGCGATGGTGCGTGGCGTGGCGGACGCGATACATGACCGGGTCGCGCAGGTTGATGTTGGGCGACGCCATGTTGATCTTGGCGCGCAGCACCAGGCTGCCGTCCGGATGCTTGCCGTCGCGCATTTCGCGCAGCAGCGCGATGGACTCGGCGGCCGGGCGGTCGCGCCAGGGCGAATCCGTGCCGGGTTCGGTCAGCGTGCCGCGGTTGGCGCGGATTTCTTCCGCGCTCTGTTCGTCGACGTAGGCGTGGCCGGCTTCGACCAGGGCTTCGGCAAACTCGTACATATAGCCGAAGTAGTCGCTGGCGAAGTACAGGTTCTCGCGGCCGTCGGCCTTCCAGTCAAAGCCCAGCCAGTGGACGGCCTCGATGATGGCGTCGACGTACTCCTGGTCTTCTTTCTCGGGGTTGGTGTCGTCGAAACGCAGGTGACAGACGCCGCCGAAGTCGCGCGCCAGGCCGAAGTTCACGCAGATGCTCTTGGCGTGGCCGATGTGCAGGTAGCCGTTGGGCTCCGGCGGAAAACGCGTGCGGATGCGCGCCGGGTCCGCGTCTCCCTGCTGCTGCATGGCCGCCGGGCCAGGCTTGCCCGCCCAGCGCTTGCCCTGGAAGCGGTTGGCTTCGAGGTCGTCTTGGACGATGTTGAGCAGGAAGTTTGATGCGGCGGGGGTCGGCGTCGGGGCGGTGGTCATTCTTGAAAGAATAGGAAAAAGCAGCGACAAAGCGTCAATTTTGCCACGTTCCGCAGCGCGGCCATTTTTGCCACGCCTTCAACCGGTTTCGATCGGCCCCCATAGTCATGTAACTGGCTCTACACTACGGGCCATTATGGATATCTCGACCCTATCCCTGGCCCGGGCGCAGTTTGTGGCCAGCCTTAGCTTCCTGGCGCTTTTCTTAGCCGTCTCCCTGGCGCTGGCCTGGGTGCTGCTGTTCTTCAAGATCCGGGCCCGGTGGTCCAGCCACGGTGGCTGGACGGCGGCCTACCGCTTCTGGGTCCGCATCTTTGCGCTGTCCTTCGTGTTGACGCTGGCCGCCAGCGTGCCCGTCCTGATCCAGATCGGCAGCCTGTGGGCGGGCCTGATGGACAAGATCGGCAACGTGGCCGGTCCGCTGCTGGGCTACGGCATCCTGTCCGTCTTCATCCTCAAGTCCTGTTTCCTGGGCGTCATGCTGTTCGGCCAGCGCCGCGTGTCCGATGGCGCGCACACGCTGGCCGTCCTGATGGTGGCGGCCGGGCAGCTCGTCGCCGTGTTCTGGGTGCTGGCCCTGCAATCGTGGATGCAGACGCCGGACGGCGCGCTGCTGGTCGATGGCCGCTATCAGGTCTATGACTGGCACAAGGTCGTGCTCAACCCCTCGGTTGGCTGGCGCATGGCGGTGGTGATGGTCGGCGCGGCGCTGGCCGCCTCGTTCCTGATGATGGGCGTGACCGCGCTGCAGGCGTTGCGGCGGCCGCTGGGCGAGGGCGAGCGCAGCGCGTTCAAGACGGCGCTGGTGGTGGCCGTGGTGGCCGCGTTCCTGCAGGTGCCCGTGGCGACCGGCGCGGGTCAGATGATGGCCAAGCTGCAACCGGCCAAAGCCGCGGCCGCGGCGGGCTTCTGGGAAAGCGGCCCCGTGCCGCAACTGGTGCTGTTCGGCTGGCCCGACGCGCGCGGGCACGTCAACGAAGGCGACCTCACGATCAACAACGCCGGCGGCATGTGGCTGCATCGCAATGCAGACGGCACCTACCAGGGCCTGGACAAATATTCGGGCATGCTGCCGCCGGTGGCGCTGACCTTCTGGTCGCTGCGCGTGGCCGTCGGCCTCGGACTGCTGATGCTGGCCGTGGCGTGCGTGACCTTCCTGTGGACGTTCCGGCGCGGCATGGACCCGTCTGTCCTGCCGCCGTGGTGGCAGCGGGTCCTGTGCGGCATGATGTTCTCCGGCGGCATCGCCGTCGTGGCCGGCTGGTGGGTCTCCATCATCGGGCTGCAACCCTTTGTCGTGAATGGCACCGTCACGCAATCCGAGGTCCTGGGCTCGGTGCCCTCTAGCACTGTGCTGTACGGGCTGGCTGGTTACGGGGTGCTGTACGCGCTGCTGCTGGCCGCGTTCGCCGGCATGCTGTTCCATGCGGCGCGCTACGGCGTCGTGCCTGTGCGCAAGCTGAGCGGAGGTGCGCCATGATCGCCATGCTGGCTGCGTCGCAGGGCCTGAGTCCTGACGATCCTTCGTTTTGGATGCCGCTCGCCTTCATGGCGCTGCTGTTTGTCGTGATTGCCGCGGGCATGGTCCTGGACGGCTTCGACCTCGGCGTGGGCATCCTGCTGCAGATCGCGCCGGAACACGAGCGCGGTCGCATGATGAGCCTGCTCAGCCCGTGGCGCGACGCCAACGAGTTCTGGCTGCTGCTGGGCATGGGGCTGTTTGCGGCGGCGTTCCCCTTCGCCTGGGGCGCCGTGCTGGGCAAGCTTTATGGGCCCCTGACGTTCATGGTGCTGGGCGTGGTGCTGCGCAGCGTCGCCTTCGAATTCCGCATCCGCGCCCGCAACGAAATGAAGCCGCGCTGGATCTTCGCGTTCTGGATTGGCTCGGTCATCACCGCATTCGGGCAGGGCGCGCTGCTGGGCCGCATCGCCACGGGCTACCAATCCGACGCGGGCTATGGCTGGTTTGCGATGTTCGTGGGCCTGTGCGCGGTGGCCGCGTACGTGTTGCTGGGCGCGTCGTGGCTGGTCATGCGCGTCGAGGGCGACCTGCAGCGCCGCGCGGCCAACTGGGCGCGCCACGCGATCCGCTGGACCGCCGTGGGTATGGTGGCGATTGCGGTCACGCTGGGTCTGGCCAACGCCGGCATCTTCTACAAGTGGAGCAACATTGCCCACCTGAGCCTTGCGGCGTCGGTGTGGGTGCTGATGCTGGCCGGCTTCGTGGCCGCGGAAATGCTGTTGGCCCGGTTGCCGGGCCGCGCCGACCGCTTCAGCTGGCTGCCCTTCGTGCTGACGGTGGCGCTGTTCCTGCTGATGCTGAGCGGGCTGGCGTACAGCCTATTCCCGTACCTGATCCTGGACGACATGACGCTGTGGGACGGCGCGGGCGCGCTGGGTTCGATGCGGCTCGTGATGGCGGGCGCCGTCGTGGGGATTCCGGTGGTGCTGGTGTTCAACATCCTGGCGTACCGGTCGGTCTTCGGCAAAGAGCGCCGCCCTGTGCCGCTGCTGCCGCCGCCGTCGTACTAAGCGATTCAAGGCGGGGCGGATTGCCGGACCGGCATTCCGCCCGGGCTCCTGGTGCTAGCCGGGCGCTACAGCACCGGCCGCGCCACCCGCTGCAGGATTTCTTCGCCGTAGGCTTCCAGCTTGCGGGCCCCCACACCGTTGATGTGGCTCAGTTCGTCCATGGACTCGGGCTGCGCCAGCGCGATCTCGCGCAGCGTGGCGTCGTGGAAGATCACGTAGGCAGGCACGCCGTGGCTCTTGGCGACTTCGCCGCGCCAGGCGCGCAATGCCTCAAACACCGGCTGCAGTTCGGCCGGCAGGTCGATCGCCGCCGCCTTGGGCCGTCCGCTGCCCGTCTTGCCGGAACGAGGCTTCTTTTCGGATTCGCGCCGCAGCATGAGTTGGTGCTCGCCCTTGAGCACCGCGCGGCTGCCTTCGGTCAGGGCCAGCGTGCCGAAGCCTTCGTTGTCCACGGTCAGCAGGCCCTGCGCCAACAGCTGGCGCAGCACGCCGCGCCACGCGGTGTCGGAGAGGTCGGCGCCCACGCCGAACACGCTGAGCGACTCGTGGCCATGCTGCTTGGTGCGGTCGGTGACCTTGCCGCGCAGGATGTCGATGATGTGGCCGGCGCCGTAGCGCTGGCCACGTTCTTTCCAGAGCCGGTACACGGCTGACAGCACCTTCTGCGCCGCCACCGTGCCGTCCCACGCCTGCGGCGGGTCCAGACAGACGTCGCAATTGCCGCAGGCGGTGATCTGTTGCCCAAAGTAAGCCAGCAGCCGCACGCGCCGGCATTCCACCGTTTCGCACAGGCCCAGCATGGCGTCGAGCTGTTGGCCCAGGCGCCGGCGATAGGATTCGTCGCCGGGCGATTCGTCGATCATGCGGCGCTGCTGCACCACGTCTTGCAGGCCATAGGCCAGCCAGGCCGTGGCGGGCAGGCCATCGCGGCCGGCGCGGCCGGTTTCCTGGTAATAGCCTTCGACGGACTTGGGCAGGTCGATGTGCGCCACGAAGCGCACGTCAGGCTTGTCGATGCCCATGCCGAACGCAATGGTGGCGACCATGACCACGCCGTCCTCGCGCAGGAACCGCGATTGGTTGGCCGCCCGGATCTGGGGGCTGAGGCCCGCGTGGTAGGGCATCGCATCGATGCCCTGATTGCACAGGAATTCGGCCGTTTCTTCGACGCGGGCGCGCGACAGGCAGTACACCACGCCGGATTCGCCTTCGTGCTCGGTGCGGATCATGTCCAGCAACTGCTTGCGCACCTCGTTCTTTTCGACGATGCGGTAGCGGATGTTGGGACGGTCGAAGCTCGAGACGAAATGGCGCGCTTCGTCCAGGGACAGGCGCTGCGCGATCTCGGTGCGAGTGACGGCGGTGGCGGTGGCCGTGAGCGCGATGCGCGGCACGTCGGGCCAGCGCTCGTGGAGCATGGACAGGCCCAGGTATTCGGGCCGGAAGTCATGACCCCACTGCGACACGCAGTGCGCTTCGTCGATCGCGAACAGGGCGATGCGGCCGCGGTCGAGCAGTTGCAGGCAGCGGTCGGTCAGCAGGCGTTCGGGCGCGACGTAGAGCAGGTCAAGCTCGCCATCCAGAAAGGCCTGCTCCACCTCGCGCGCCACCCGCCAATCCTGCGTGGAATTCAGGAACGCCGCGCGCACGCCCAGTTCGGTCAGCGCGTCGACCTGATCCTGCATCAGCGCGATCAGGGGCGACACCACGATGCCAGTGCCTTCACGCACCAGCGAAGGGATCTGGTAACAGAGCGACTTGCCGCCGCCCGTGGGCATGAGCACGAGCGCGTCGCCGCCGCCGATCACCTGATCGACAATGGCTTGCTGGTCGCCGCGGAAGGATTCGTAACCGAAAACGCGCTGCAACACGCCGAGGGCGCGCGCGTCAGACATGGGGGTAGGCCGGAAGCATCATGGCAGCGATTTTAAGCCCCAAATCCCGACCGCCCGTTCCGGAGGGAGATTTTGGCCACGCTATCCGGCACTTACCAGCTGAGCCAAGTGCCGCGCATGAAGGTGTCGACGGGCATGCTCAGGTTGGCGCGCCAGCCGTAGTCGCCCGTTACGATGTCGCGGTCGGCGCCGACGGCCAGCTTGACCTTCGGGGCGACGAACATGCTGTGGGACAGCCCCACGCGCTGCTCGGCCAGCACGGAGCCTTCGCGCAGCCCGGAATACGTGCCGCTCAGCGTGCCCCAGCCGGACAGGGGGACGCCTGCCGACACGGTATTGCGCGTCTGGGCCGTGGAGGCAACGCCGTCGGAATAGGTGGACAGGTCGCCGTAGCCCGCGCCGATCTGCTCGTTGGTGTAGCCCAGCGTCACGGTGTCGGCTACATCGATGCTGTAGCCGAAGCGGTAGCGATAGCCGCTGGCCGCATCAAACGTGCTTTGCGTGGCGCCGGCCCGGAAGGTGCCGAACTCGCCGGCGTTGTACGTGGTGCCCACGCCGCGGGTGGTCAGGGACGGGGCGCTCTGCATCTGGCCTTCGACCGTCACCACTGGCGTCAGCCCGTAGCGCACACTGCCGCTGCCGACGGACGCGCCGTAGTCCACGGCGCCGGACTTGGCGGCCGGGTCCATCAGGTTCAGTTTGCCCACCGATGACGAGTAGCCGAAGCCGCCCTCGGGCAACGTGGCGCCGCTGCCGCCCCAGTTGGCGATCTGCAGTCCGCCCACCGGCGCGCCGCTGCCCCACGCGGGCGCATTCGGATTGACGTTGCCCACGGTGAGGGAAGGGCCGACGGTGTTGTTGTAGACCCAGTTGCGGCTGCCCCCATAGCGCAGGCCATCCAGTCCGCTGACGGACGAGAACCAGGGGCGCGAGGGGCGGGAAACCCCGGAAATCACCACCACGGGTATTTTCGGCAGATCGCCGTCTTCCAGCGCAAACGAGTAGTCCGGCGGGATGTCGGCGGCGGAAGCCGGCGTTGCCAGCGGATCGCAGGACAGCGGGACCGTCGGGGCGTTGCCCGTCAGGCCCATGCCGGTGCCGGGGATGAAGCCTTCAGCCGGGTCCTGTGCGCCATCGCGCACCGTGGTGTCCATGCCGGGTTCCGTCGCATGCAGGTCGCACGGCGTCGGGTCCAGCGGCACGGCGCGCTCGTCCAGCGACGGGGCAGGGCGCACCGGCAGGGATTGAACCGGCGAGAGCACGCCGATGCCGCGCGCCACGCGCGTGACGTCGCCCGCCGGGGGCGGCGTCCAAGTAAAAGGGGACACGTCGGGCTCGTCACCAAAAGCGGGCGCCAGCGGCCAGGCCAGGCCCGCCGTCAGCGCCGCGTGCAACAGCCCTCTGCGCCAGGGGTTAGCTGTGGCGGCCATGGGGACAGTGTAGGGAGCACCCTGCCGGGCATCTGTAAACGATCTTTAGGAAAGTCCACGAAGGGCGGCAGGCGAAGCGCCATTCTAGGGCTTGTTCGGGGGCGCGGGCACCCCCGTTGCAAAAAGCCCGACACATCATCCGTACATCGTGCAACGGGTATATTTCAGATGATTTCCCGCCCCTTGCGGGCGACGGCGACGCGCCGCACTATGACGCCCATGGACAATTCCCACACCAAGCTGCTGGTCGTCGACGACGATCCGGCGCTGCGCCAATTGCTGGCCGACTACCTGAACCGGCATGGCTACGACACGTTGCTTGCCCCGGACGCGACCGACCTTTCCTCGCGCATTACCCGTTACGCGCCCGATCTGCTGGTGCTCGACCGCATGCTGCCCGGCGGCGACGGCGCCGATGCCTGCCGCCGCCTGCGCGAGCAGGGCGAGGACATTCCCGTCATCCTGCTGACCGCGCGCGACGAAGCCGTGGACCGCATCATCGGCCTGGAGGCCGGCGCTGACGACTACGTCGGCAAGCCCTTCGATCCCCGCGAACTGCTGGCCCGAATCGAGGCCGTGCTGCGCCGCAAGCGCGGCCCGTCCGCGCTCACCAAGGACGCGCCGGTCTCGTTCGGCCCGTTCGTGTTCGATCCGTCCACGCGTCAGCTGTCCCGCGACGGCACCGTCGTCAAGCTGACGGGCGGCGAGATCAACCTGCTTGAAGCCCTGGTGCGCAACGCCGGCAAGCCGCTGTCGCGCGAACGCCTGCTGGCGCTCGCCCGCGACGACGATGCCGGCGAACGCAACGACCGCGCGATCGACATCGCAATCCTGCGCCTGCGCCGCGTCATCGAAGACGATCCCAAGCAGCCGCGATGGATCCAGACCGTCTGGGGCATCGGCTACCGGTTCTCGCCCTGATGCGTTTTTCCCCCGGCATTCTGGTGCCCCGCTCGCTGCGGGCACGGCTGATCCTGCTGATCCTGGGATCCGTGCTGCTGACGCAGGCCGCCACGTTGGTGACCGTGTCGTACTTCCGGCACAAGTTCATGGAAGACGTGGCCATCGGCTACATCGTCACCACCATCCGCACCCTGCGGGCCGCCGTGTCCCAGGTGCCGGCCGAAGACCGCGCCGATTTCGTCCGGACCGCGTCGCAGAACCAGTGGCGGTTGTGGTCGCGCGTGCTGCCCGCCGAAGCCAAGCTGCAACGCTTCAACGGCCGCCGTCCGCCG
>NZ_DIEJ01000280.1:0-50870 GCF_002418565.1 Achromobacter sp. UBA5777
GGGGCGGCGCGCTGCTGGCGCGGCGCGTCGTCGTAGCCGCCGCCACCGTAGTTGCCGCCACCACCGCCGCCGCCGTCTTCGCGGCCGCCCAGCATTTGCATCTGGTCAGCGACGACTTCGGTGCTGTAGCGGTCGGCGCCGGTGTCCTTGTCTTGCCACTTGCGCGTCTTGAGGCGGCCTTCGATGTAGACCGAGCGGCCCTTCTTCAGATATTCGCCGGCGATTTCAGCCAGGCGGTTGTACATGACGACGCGGTGCCATTCCGTTTCTTCGCGCTTTTCGCCGCTGGCCTTGTCCTTCCAGGACGAGGTCGTGGCGATCGACATGTTGCAGATTGCCGCCCCGTCGGGGCTGTAGCGGACTTCCGGGTCGCGACCCAGATTGCCCACGAGTATGACTTTGTTAACCGATGCCATGCCGATGTCCCTCTGTTGTTGACAGCCTGCGACTTGCGTTGCCGCGAGCGCGCCGGCAACAACATAAAAAAGCGATGTTGAAGACCGGCTTCATGAAACTCGCCGGTCATCGAAGCGATGACCGGCGATGCCCAGGTGAAGCCTGTGTTGATGCGTATTATCGACGAAAGCGCCCGCCGCGCCAAACGGGATCGGTGACAAATCGGTCACCGCAGGCAAACCATTTCGGCGCTGTTGGACGCCGTTCGGGGCCAGATCCGCGACTTTCCAAAGCCTGCGGGAAAGCCCGCAACGGTCAGGCCAGGGGCCGCAGCGCCCAGGTGACCGCCAGCCACACGGCCGACAGGATTGCCGCGCCGATGAACACGGCGCTGGCGCCCGAATGCCCCGCCAGCCAGCCGCCCAGCGCGCCCCCGGCGAACAGGCCCGCGGCCTGTGCAGTGTTGTAGAAGCCCAGCGCCAATCCCTTGTAGGCCTGCGGCGCCACGCGCGAGACCAGCGACGGTTGCAGCGCCTCCAGCACATTGAAGACGACGAAGAATCCGGTCAGCGCGATGGCCAGCGTGTAAAAGCCGTGGCTGGCCGCCGGCAGCAGCGCACACACGAGCACCAGGCCGGCCACCGACGCGCGCAGCGCGCCGCGGTGCGCCCGGCGCTTTTCGGCCACGAAGACCACCGGCACCATCAGCACGAACGACACCAGGATGACCGGCAGGTAGACCTTCCACAGATCGCGCGCGTCCAGTCCGCCGACCTTGGCCAGCAGCGCCGGCACCACGACAAACAGCGACACCTGGATCAGATGCAGGACAAAGACGCCAAAATTCAGCCGCAGCAGGTCGCGATGGGTCAGGACCTCGCGCGGCTTGGCCGCCTGCATCGTGCGGGCCTGCGTGCGAGGCACCACGGGCACCACGAACCGCGCCACGGCCAGGCAGACGACGCCCAGGCAGGCGATGGTCCAGAACAGGCCCGACAGCCCCCACCAGCCCACCAGCACCGGCGACAGCACCAGCGACACGGCGAATGACAATCCGATCGATGCGCCCACCATCGCCATGGCGCGCGTGCGCACCTCGTCGCGGGTGGCGTCGGCCAGCCAGGCGGTGACCGCGGCGGAAATGGCGCCGGCGCCCTGGATGGCGCGGCCTATGGTGATCCAGAACACGTCCGTGGCCTGCGCACAGACGATGCTGCCGGCGATAAACAGCAACAACCCGAAGATCACCACCGGACGGCGCCCCCAGCGGTCGGACGCCAGACCGAAGGGAATCTGCATGAACGCCTGGGTCAGGCCGTACATGCCCAGCGCCAGCCCCACGCGGGCAGGATCGTCGCCGCCCGGCATGCCGCTTGCGGCAACGGCAAAAACCGGCAGCAACAGGAACAGCCCCAGCATCCGCGCGGCGAACAGGCCGGCCAGGGCCACGCTGGCGCGGCGCTCGGAGGGGGTCAATTTCAGTTTTTTATCTGCCGGCATGCGGAAATTTCAACGATGACTAGGGCGGCGCGCATGCTTCTCATGTCATACGCTCACGGTCTGATGCTTGCGGTGCGGCGCCGGCCTCGGGCCAGTCCAACCGGATGAACGGCCTTGAACGCGAGAGGATTCGGCGCGCTATAGTACCAAGTTGGCCTTTGAAATCGCTTAAATGCGCCCAAAGGGTGCGCGGGATCAAAGGCGTCATCGACGACGCAACTGGACGTTACCCATACCGACGTGACCATACGCATCCGGGGTGCTCGCACCCACAATCTCAAGAACGTCTCGCTGGACCTGCCGCGCCACAAACTGGTGGTCGTCACTGGCCTGTCCGGGTCCGGCAAATCCTCGCTGGCATTTGACACGCTGTACGCAGAAGGCCAGCGGCGCTACGTGGAAAGCCTGTCGGCCTACGCCCGCCAGTTCCTGCAACTGATGGACAAGCCGGATGTGGATCTCATCGAGGGTCTGTCTCCGGCCATCTCGATCGAACAGAAGGCCGCGGGACACAACCCGCGCTCCACGGTCGGCACCATCACCGAGATCCACGACTACCTGCGCCTGCTCTACGCGCGGGTCGGCACGCCCTACTGCCCCGACCACGGCCTGCCGTTGCAGGCCCAGAGCGTCAGCCAGATGGTGGACGCGGTGCTGGGCTGGACGCCCGAGACGCGGCTGGCGGTGCTGGCGCCCATTGCGCGCGGCAAGAAAGGCAGCTTCGAGGACGAATGCGCCAGCCTGCAGGCGCAGGGCTACGTGCGCCTGCGCATTGACGGCCAATTGGTGGAAATCGACGGCATGGCGCCGCTGAAGAAGACCGAGAAGCACGATATCGACGTCGTCATCGACCGCCTGCGCATCAAGCCCGAAAGCAAGCAGCGCCTGGCCGAAAGCTTCGAGACAGCGCTGCAGCTGGCCGAAGGCCGCGCCTTGGCGCTGGACATGGACAGCGAGCGCGAACAGGTCTTCTCCAGCCGCTACGCCTGCCCGGTGTGCAGCCACAGCCTGCCCGAACTCGAACCGCGCCTGTTCAGCTTCAACAACCCGATGGGCGCCTGCCCCAGTTGCGACGGCATCGGACAGGTCGGCTTCTTCGATCCCAAGCGGGTCGTCGCCTTTCCGGAACTCAGCCTGGCCGCCGGCGCGATCCGCGGCTGGGACCGCCGCAATGCCTTCACGCACTCGCTGCTGACCAGCCTGGCCGCGCATTACGAATTCGACATCGAGGCGCCCTTCGAGGACCTGCCCGAAGCGTTGCGCGACAAGGTCCTGTACGGGTCCGGCGAAGAAGAGATCTCGTTCCTGTACTTGAACGAAAAGGGCCGCAGCACCGTCAAGCGCCACACCTTCGAGGGCGTCATCCCGAATCTGGAGCGCCGCTGGCGCGAAACGGACTCGGCCACGGTGCGCGAAGAACTGGGCAAGTACCGCAACATCAAGACCTGCCCGGACTGCGCCGGCTCGCGCCTGCGACCCGAAGCGCGCAATGTGCTGATCGGCCATGACCCGCGCGGCGGCGAACGCCACGGCCAGGCCATCTACGAAGTCGAGGCCATGCCGCTGTCCAGCTGCCTGGACTGGTTCCGCAATCTGAACCTGACGGGCGCCAAGCAGGAGATCGCGCAGCGCATCGTGCGCGAGATCGAGGCCCGGTTGAGCTTCCTGAACAACGTCGGCTTGAACTACCTGTCGCTGGACCGCAGCGCGGACACCATTTCCGGCGGCGAGGCGCAGCGCATCCGGCTGGCCAGCCAGATCGGCTCGGGCCTGACGGGCGTGATGTACGTGCTGGACGAGCCCTCCATTGGCCTGCACCAGCGCGACAACGACCGCCTGATCGGCACGCTGCAGCACCTGCGCGATCTCGGCAACAGCGTCATTGTGGTCGAACATGACGAGGACATGATCCGCATGGCCGACTGGGTCGTGGACATGGGACCGGGCGCGGGCGAGCACGGCGGCGAAGTCGTCGCTCAAGGCGATCCCGAGACCGTGCAGCGCGATCCCAATTCGCTGACCGGCCAATACCTGAGCGGCGCGCGCGCCATCGCCATCCCGAAGCGCCGCCCCGTCGACGACGAACTGCCGTGGCTGACGCTCACCGGCGCCACCGGCAACAACCTCAAGAACGTTGACCTGCACGTGCCCGCCGGCCGCCTCGTCTGCGTGACCGGCGTGTCCGGTTCGGGCAAGTCCACGCTCATCAACGACACGCTGGCGGTAGCCGTGTCGCGCCAGCTGCATCACGCGCAGAGCGAGCCCGCCCCCTACGTGTCGATGCAGGGGCTGGAGAACTTCGACAAGATCATCAGCGTGGATCAAAGCCCCATCGGGCGCACCCCGCGCAGCAATCCCGCCACGTACACGGGGCTGTTCACGCCGATCCGCGAACTCTTCGCCGGCGTGCCGGAAGCGCGCACGCGCGGCTACGACCCGGGGCGGTTCAGTTTCAACGTAAAGGGCGGCCGCTGCGAAGCCTGCCAGGGCGACGGCGTGGTCAAGGTCGAGATGCACTTTCTGCCCGACATGTACGTGCCCTGCGACGTCTGTCACGGCAAGCGCTACAACCGCGAGACGCTCGAGATCCGCTACCGCGGCCGCAACATCAGCGAAGTGCTGGACCTGACGGTGGAGCAGGCGCTCGAATATTTCGAATCGGTGCCCGCCATCTCGCGCAAGCTGCATACGCTGATCGACGTGGGTCTGTCGTACATCCGCCTGGGGCAAAGCGCGACCACGCTGTCCGGCGGCGAGGCGCAGCGCGTGAAGCTTTCGCAGGAGCTGTCGCGCCGCAGCACCGGGCGCACGCTGTACATCCTGGACGAGCCGACGACCGGCCTGCATTTCCGCGACATCGAACTGCTGCTTCAGGTGCTCAATCAGTTGGTGGACGCCGGCAATACGGTGCTCATCATCGAGCACAACCTGGACGTCATCAAGACGGCCGACTGGCTTATCGACATGGGTCCTGAAGGCGGCGACGGCGGTGGCCGGGTCGTGGCGCAGGGCACGCCGGAAATCGTGGCGGCAACGGAGGCAAGCCACACCGGCCAGTATCTGGGCAAGCTTTTGCGCCGCAAGCCGGGCGACTGAACCCCCCCACTCCATCCAATGGGAAAGCCAGCATGTACACCCTGATCATCGGCAACAAGAACTACTCGTCCTGGTCCATGCGTCCGTGGATCGCGCTGCGCGCCGCGGGCATCGCGTTCACGGAGCAGAAGGTCGGCCTGTTCACCGAGGAATTTTCCAAGCGTGTCGCGGCGGTGTCGCCCGCCGGCCTGGTGCCCGTGCTGCTGGACGGCGATTTCGCCGTGTGGGATTCGCTGGCCATCTGCGAGTACGCCGCCGAGCGTCATCCGGAGGCCGCCTTGTGGCCGAAAGACGCAAAGGCCCGCGCGCGAGCCCGCTCGCTGGCTGCGCAAATGCACAGCGGTTTCGGCGCGCTGCGCCAAGCCATGCCGATGAATGCCGAAGCCGACTTGCCGGGCATCGACTTCCCCGAAGCGGCACGCGCCGATGTCGCCCGCGTGCAGACCATCTGGCAGGAAACGCGTGTGCAATTCGGCCAGGGCGGCCCGTTTCTTTTTGGCGGGTTTTCCATTGCCGACGCCTTCTTTGCGCCGGTGGTCTCGCGTTTCAAGACCTACAACATCGCCGCGGAAGGTCCGGTGCGCGAGTACATGGACGCGGTACTGGCGCTGCCGGCTATGCAGGAATGGACGCGGGACGCGCTGGCCGAAGCGACCTTCGTCGAGGCCGACGAGCCCTACCGCAAGCACCGCTGACAGCTGAACCCTACGCCATGTCGAACAGCCGCTTGTGTTCGCGGATGGCGTAGCGGTCGGTCATACCGGCGATGTAGTCCGAAATGGCACGCGCCTGTTCGTTGAACTGCGCGCGCCGGTAATCGGGCGGCAGCAGACGCGGATCATCCAGGAACACCGCAAAGAGCTCGCGTACGATACGCCGCGCCTTCCGCGTCATGCGCAGCACGCGATAGTGGCGGTACAGATTGTCGAACAGGAATTTCTTCAGCGTGTCGGCTTCGCGGCGGATCTCGTCGGAAAACCCCGCCAGCGGCGGCGAGCGGCGCACGTCGTCCGCGCTGGCCGGCGCCGCGTCGCGGATGCGCGCCAGCGACGTGTGGGTCAGGTCGACGATCAGCGTGTTGATCATGCGGCGTATCGTTTCAGCGACTGCGCGCCGCGGCGCCAGACCGGGATAGCGGTCCACCACGTACGCATGGTGGCGCTCGAAGATCGACACTTCCTTCAACTGATCCAGCGTGATGAGCCCGGACCGCAGGCCGTCGTCCACGTCGTGGTTGTTATAGGCGATCTCGTCGGCCAGGTTGGCAAGCTGCGCCTCCAGCGACGGCTGCGTGCGGTTCAGAAACCGTTCGCCGACATCTCCCAGCACCCGTGCATGGGCCACGGAGCAATGCTTGAGAATGCCCTCGCGCGTCTCGAAGCACAGGTTCAAGCCATTGAAGTCGGCATAGCGCTCTTCAAGCTCATCCACCACCCGCAGGCTTTGCAGGTTGTGTTCAAAGCCGCCCGCCTCCGGCGCCAGTTCGCGCATGCAGGCGTTCAGCTCGTCCTGGCCGGCATGGCCGAACGGCGTGTGCCCCAGGTCGTGGGCCAGAGAAATGGCTTCGGTCAGGTCTTCGGACAGCCCCATGCTGCGCGCCAGCGTGCGCGCGATCTGCGCCACTTCCAGGCTGTGCGTGAGGCGTGTGCGGAATAGATCACCCTCGTGATTGACGAAGACCTGCGTCTTGTATTCCAGCCGCCGGAAGGCGCTGGAATGGACGATGCGATCCCGGTCGCGCTGGAATTCCGTGCGGTTCTCGGGTGGCGGCTCGGCATGCGCCCGGCCGCGCGATCGGGACGGGTGAGAAGCATAGGAAGCCAGTTCATTCATCTGCAACACCGTCCTTCACTACGTTTACTGGGTGGTTCGTGCCAGCACGGCGCGCACGGCGTCGTCGGGGGCCGGCCGCATCAGGGCTTCACCGATGCGTGTCATGAGCACGTAGCGGATCGAGCCGCCTTCGGTCTTCTTGTCCACCTGCATCAGGTCCAGCCAGCGGTCGGCGCCCAGGTCCGGCGCGACAGTCGGGCAGCCGATGCCCTGGACCAGCGCGCGCACGCGTTCGACGTCAGCGCGAGCAAAGCCGGCCACATCGGCCGACAGCTCGGCCGCCTGCACCATGCCGCAGCCCACGGCCTCGCCGTGCAGCCAGGCACCGTAGCCCAGGCCGGATTCGATGGCGTGGCCGAACGTATGGCCCAGGTTCAGGATGGCGCGCAGCCCGGATTCCCGCTCGTCCTTGCCCACCACCTGCGCCTTCAGCTCGCACGAGCGGCGGATGGCATACGTGACGGCCTCGGGGTCCAGGGCGCGCAGTTTTTGCGCATTGTCCTCGCACCAGCGCCAGAATTCCGGATCCAGTATGAGGCCGTACTTGATGACCTCGGCCAGGCCCGCCGAGACCTCGCGCGCCGGCAGGGTGCCCAGCACGTCGGTATCGATCTCGACTGCGATCGGCTGGTAGAAGGCGCCGATCATGTTCTTGCCCAGCGGATGGTTCACGGCCGTCTTGCCGCCCACCGAGGAGTCGACCTGCGCCAGCAGCGTGGTGGGCACCTGCAGGAAACGCACGCCGCGCATGTACACGGCCGCGGCAAACCCCGTCATGTCGCCGATGACGCCGCCGCCCAGCGCCACCAGGACGCAGCGCCGGTCCAGGCGATTGCCCAGCAGCGCGTCGAAGATCAGGTTGAGCGACTGCCAGTCCTTGTAGGCCTCGCCATCGGGCAGCTCGATGCGCAGCACCCGCTTGCCCGTGCGCGCCAGCGCGGCTTCGGCGCGTTCGGCATACAGGGCCGCCACGGTCGGATTCGTGACGACGGCAACCGCGGTGGCGTCCGCGGGAATGCATTGATCCAGGGAATCCAGGCGGCCCGGTCCGATGTGGATCGGATAGCTTCCCCCCGGGGTTTCAACGTCAACAACGTTCATATGCGCTTCTCGAATGCTTGTAATTGCGGCAGCAGCGCCTTGACCAGGGTGTGGATGGGCATTGACCCCGTTTCCACCACCAGGTCGGCGACTTCCTTGTATAGGGGCTCGCGCCGGGTCATCAGGTCGCGAAGGGTGCCGCGCGGGTCGGCGGTGGCCAGGAGGGGCCGGTTTCGGTCGCGGCAGGTCCGGCGGAACAATTCGTCCACACTGGCGCGCAGATAGACGACGATGCCGCGCTCGTGCAGAAGCTGCCGGTTCCCGGCGTCCAGGATGGCGCCGCCCCCCGTTGCAAGAATTATGTTGCGCCGTTGGGTACACTCTTCCAAGGCGGCGGACTCTCGGCGACGAAAACCGGCTTCGCCCTCGATTTCGAAGATTACCGGCACCCGCACGCCGCAACGCGCCTCGAGCTCATGATCCAGATCCATAAAGTCGCGCCCCAGCGCGCGCGCCAGGCTACGGCCTATGGTTGTCTTGCCCGCGCCCATCATTCCGACCAAAAATACCGGCAGGTCGTGCGGCAACGACGCGGTCTTGCCCGTGCACTCGACGGCGCAGGGCTGGCTTTCAGGCGCGGCGTCGGCGCGCGCCGGGTCCGGGGCTGCCTCCGGACATGAGTTAGCGGCAAAGTTCATGGCGGCATTATCACATTTGCCGCAGTTGCCCGCGCACCACACTGACCTATTTTGTTACAGAAACCGATCCGCCACGATGAGGCGGGACCGGAGATACCCGTAAAATCGCCGCGATGAGCAAGCCCCAGAATTCCTCCAAAAAAGACAAGCCCGCCAGCAGCGGCTCCCCGATACTGCGGTTCTTCGTTAAAACCGGCATCCTTTTCGCCGGCCTGTTCCTGTGCGGCGTCCTGCTCGCGGGCATGGCGCTGGCGCTCGCGTGGCCCAACCTGCCCGACCTGAACGCCATGACGGACTACCGTCCGCGGGTGCCGCTGCGCGTGTACACCGCAGACCGCGTTCTGATCGGCGAGTTCGGCGAAGAACGCCGCAACGTGCTGCGCTTCAACGAAATCCCGGACGTCATGAAATCGGCGGTCCTGGCGGCCGAGGACGACCGCTTCTACCAGCACGGCGGGATCGACTGGATGGGCGTGGTGCGGGCCGGCCTGACCAACCTGATCAACATGTCCAAGACGCAGGGCGCCAGCACGATCACGATGCAGGTCGCGCGCAACTTCTACCTGTCGTCCGAAAAGACCTATTCACGCAAGTTCTACGAACTGCTGCTGACCTTCAAGATTGAATCCGAGCTCACCAAGGACCAGATCCTCGAGCTCTACATGAACCAGATCTACCTGGGCCATCGCGCTTACGGATTTGCGGCCGCGTCCCGCACGTATTTCGGCAAGCCGCTGTCCGAAATCACGCCCGCCGAAGCCGCCATGCTGGCCGGCATCCCCAAGGCCCCCTCGCGCTTCAACCCCATCGCCAACCGCCCCCGCGCCGAACTCCGCCAGCGCTACGTGCTGGGCCGCATGCACTCGCTGGGCTACCTGACCGAACCCGAATACAAGCAGGCGATGGCGCAGCCCATCGTCATGAAATCCGCTGAAGGCACCCCGGCCGGCGGCTATTCCATCCATGGCGAATACGTGGCCGAGCTGGCGCGCCAGCTCCTCTACAACGTGTACCAGGACAACGTCTATTCGCGCGGCATCAACATCTATACGACCGTGCAGTCCAAGGACCAGGAAGCCGCCTACCGCGCCGTGCGCGAGGGCGTGCTGGAATACACGCGCCGCGCGCCCTACCCCGGCCCGGAAGAACAGCTGGATCTGCCCGCCGGCACCGAGAACAATCCCGCCGCGCTGGACGAGTTCCTGGATGGCGTGTTCGACAAGTTCCCGGATAGCGGCGACCTGCTGACCGCCGTAGTGCTGTCGGCCAGCCCCACCGAAGTGAAGCTGGCGCGCAGCTCGCGCGAAGTCATCACCGTCACGGACAAGAAGGTGCTGGGTGTTGTGGCCCGCGCACTGAACGACAAGGCCAAGCCGGAACAGCGCATCAAGCGCGGCTCCGTGGTCTACATCCGCAAGTTCGGCGACAACTGGGAAATCATCAACTTGCCGTCGGTGCAGGCAGCCTTCGTGGCGCTGTCGCCGCAGGACGGCGCCATCCGTGCCATGGTCGGCGGCTTCGATTTCTACCGCGGCAACTTCAACCGCGTGACGCAGGCGTGGCGCCAGCCGGGCTCGAACATCAAGCCCTTCATCTACGCCGCCTCGCTGGAACGCGGCCTGACGCCGGGCACGCAGATCTCGGACCAGCCGTTTGAACTGACCGCCGCGCAAACCGGCTCGAAGGCCTGGAATCCCAAGAACTACGGCAACCAGTACGAGCCCATGCTGACGCTACGCCAAGGCCTGTACAAGTCCAAGAACATGGTGTCGATCCGCATCCTGCAGGCCATCGGCCCGCAGTACGCGCAGGACTACCTGACCCGCTTCGGCTTTGACAAGGCGCGCCAGCCCGCCGTGCTGCCGCTGGCGCTGGGCGCCGGTTCGGTCACGCCGCTGCAACTGGCCGGCGCCTTCTCGGTGTTCGCCAACGGCGGCTACCGCGTCACGCCTTATCTCATCGACCGCGTCACCGACAGCAACGGCAAGGTCATCATGCAATCCAAGCCGGTCGTCGCCGGCGACGCGGCAGCCCGCGCCATCGACCCGCGCACCGCCTGGGTCATGGACGACATCCTGCGCGGCGTCACCACGTACGGCACCGCGGCGCGCGCCCGGGCGCTCCTCAAGCGCGGCGACATCGCCGGCAAGACGGGCACGACCAACGAATCCGTGGACGCCTGGTTCTCGGGCTACACGCCGACGCTGGCGGCAACCGCCTGGCTGGGCTTTGACCAGCCCAAGTCGCTGGGTTCGCGCGAAACCGGCGGTGGCGTCGCCATGCCGATCTGGGTGGACTACATGCAGAGCGTGCTGAAGGGCGTACCGGAAGAAAAGCAGCGTCCGCGTCCGGACGGCCTGCTCGTCGAGAACGGCGAGTTCTACTTCTCGGAGTTTCCGCCGGGACAGGCTGTGGCGCGCCTCGGACTGCCCGAGGCCGATACCCTGGGTGAATTCCTGAATGGTCTGAGCAGCAGCTCCAGCGAGGACACCCGGATCAAGGTCGCGCCTGGCGTGGGGACGCAAACCACCACGCCCTGGTCGCAGAAGATTCCGTTCTGATGCAAAAAGGCCGGCCCATTGGGCCGGCCTTTTTTTTACAGCCGGATCGTCACGGGGACGCCGGCGGCAGCGGAGCAGATCTGAGACAGGGCGTCCGGCAGCTGCGGCCCGCCCCGGGTATCGTTCCAATGCTGGCCATCAAAGCGGTAGTGGAAGCCGCCGCTGCGCGCAGCGACCCACAGCTCCTGCATGGCGGCCTGGCTGTTCACCACGACGTGGGTGTTGTCCTCGAAAACCATGGTCAGCACATTGCCGCTGCGGCTGGTTTCGACGTCGACGTCGAGCGAAGCCGCCCAGTCATCGGCCTGGCTTTCGATGCTGTCCAGCACCTGGTCGATCAACGCAAGAAATTCGGTTTCGGTCATAATCGAGCCTGCAAGAATTACGGAGTTCCCAGTGTTCCAATTGGCATATAGCCGCATGGCTCTTCGCATTGTAGCCACGCTCATGGCGACCGGCATCGTGGCGGCCTGCGGGTACAAGGGGCCGCTCTCCATGCCCCCGCCCCCTGCAGGCAGCAAGGCGCCGGCCAGTACGCAGCAGACCACGCCGGCGGTGCAGATCCCTCCCGCACCGACCCTGCCATGACGCCCCCGTTCCCCACTCCGCCAGAATTGGCCGGCCATCCCTACTTCCAGTACCGCAATAATGTGTTGTACGCCGAAGATGTGCCGCTTGACCATCTGGCCGAACGGTTGGGAACACCCCTTTACGTCTACTCCCGCGCGGCGCTGAAAGCCGCGTGGCAATCCTATTGCAGCGCCATCGGACCGCGTCCGGTGCTCGTCTGCTATGGCATGAAGGCCAACTCCAATCTGGCAGTGCTCGGCGAGTTTGCGCGGTTGGGCGCCGGCTTTGACATCGTGTCCGGCGGCGAACTGCATCGCGCGCTTACCGCGGGCGCCGATGCTTCCCGCATCGTGTTCTCAGGCGTGGGCAAGCAGGCCTGGGAGATGCGCGATGCGCTGCGCGCTGGCGTAAAGTGCTTCAACGTCGAATCGGTCGACGAACTGCACCGCCTGTCCGACGTCGCGGCGCACATGGGCCTGCGCGCCCCCGTGTCGCTGCGCGTGAACCCCGACGTCGACGCCCGCACGCACCCGTACATCTCGACCGGCCTGAAGGAAAACAAATTCGGCATCGCCATCGACGACGCGCTCGAGGCCTACCGCACCACGCAGTCGCTGCCCGGTCTTCGGATCGTCGGCGTGGACTGCCACATCGGCTCGCAGCTTACCGACATCAGTCCCTACTTCGATGCCCTCGAAAAGCTGCTGGACCTGATCGAAAGCCTGCAACAGGCGGGCATCCCTATCGAACACCTGGACCTGGGCGGTGGACTGGGCATCCGCTACCTGGACGAGACGCCGCCTTCCCCCCGCGCCCTGCTCGACCGCGTTTTTGAACGGTTGAACGCGCGGGGCCAAGGTCATCTGCAACTGGTGCTGGAACCGGGCCGCTCGCTCGTTGGCAATGCCGGCGTGCTGCTCACCACCGTCCAGTACATCAAGCACGCCGAAGCCCGCAATTTCGCCATCGTCGACGCAGCCATGAACGACCTGCTGCGCCCGGCGCTCTATGACGCGTTCCATGGCGTGCAGCCGCTGCACCCGCGCGCCGGCGATCCTGCTGAATACGACCTCGTCGGCCCCGTGTGCGAAAGCGCCGACTGGCTCGCCAAGCAGCGCCTGCTGACCATCCGCCAGGGCGACGTGCTGGCGGTGGAATCGGCCGGCGCCTACGGCATGACCATGGCCAGCAACTACAACTCGCGCGGGCGCCCGGCCGAGGTCATGGTCGACGGCGACAAATACCATGTCGTGCGCCAGCGCGAAACCCTGGCGGACCAGCTTCGCGGCGAATCGCTGCTACCCTGAACGGACGTCGCGCAAAAGGCAAAGGCCCCTGCATGCAGGGGCCTTCGTTCGTCTGCCGGGAAACTTGCGGCGTTAAAGCTGTCCGTACGAATGCAGGCCCGACAGGAACATGTTCACGCCCAGGAACGCAAACCCCGTGATCAACAGGCCTATCAGCGCCCAGTAGGCAGCCATCGCGCCACGCAGGCCCTTGATAAGCCGCATGTGCAGCCAGGCCGCGTAATTCAGCCAGACGATCAGCGCCCAGGTTTCCTTCGGGTCCCACTGCCAGTAAGCGCCCCACGCGTCGGCCGCCCACAGCGCCCCCAAAATGGTGGCCACCGTGAAGAAGGCGAACCCGATCGCGATGGCGCGATACATGATGTCGTCCAGCACTTCCAACGAGGGTAGCGCCTCCGCGATGCGGCGGCGGCCCAGAAGAATGGCGCCCACGATCACCGCGCCCACGCCGAAGTACAGCATCCAGGTGGCCGACAGGCCATCGGTGCGGAACACCATCGGCTCGGCGCACAGCAACACGCCCAGGATGAACAGCGGCGCAAGCTTGGCCCACGAGGTGGTCTGGCCGTGCTGCTTGACCAGGTACGCAAAGCCCACCATCGCCGCCAGCGAGAACGTGCCGTAGCCGATGAAATTGGCAGGCACGTGCAGTTTCATCCACCAGCTCTTGAGCGCGGGCACCAGCGGCTGGATCTGTCCCGCGTCGCGCGTGAACGAATACCAGAGCAGGAACACGACGGCCGAGGTGACCACCAGCATCACGAAGCCGCCCAGCGCGCGCGTGGCGTACTTGCGTTCGTAGTACAGATAGAACAGCGCCGTGATGAGGCAAAACAGCACGAAGACTTCATACAGGTTGCTGACCGGGATATGACCCAGGTCCGGACCCATCAGATGGCCCTCGCGCCAGCGCACGAGCAGACCCGTGACGCCGGCAAACACCGCACCCCAGTTCAGCGCCGTGCCCAGCCAGGCGGCCGTCGGACTGAAAAGGCCGATCCAGTAGCACACCATCGACAGCGCAAACAGCGCACTCATCCAAAGAATGGCTGACTGCGAAGAAAACAGAAACTTCAGGAAGAACACCTGCTCGGCGCGGGCGAGATCGGTGCCATAGAGCATCAGCGCCAGACCCGACGAGATCGCACAGGCGATCATCAATCGGCGCAGCGGCCGCCACAGCCAGCCCAGCCAGGCGACTGCCGGCACCGTGCCGCACAGGATGATCTTCTCGTAGTAGTCCATCGCGTGCCCGTAGCGGGTCAACGCGAATCCCGCGCCCGCTGCCAGCAGCAAAAAGAAGACGATGTCGGTCCAGTCGGGCTTGCCGCGTTGCGCGCGGTTGTCGCCGGTTTCGGATAAGGCGTCCTGCCAGAGCGTGTCAGGCGACGGGGGTTGCGTGGTGGTCGTCGTGGACATAAATAACCTCAGGACCCTTTTTTCTGGCGCAGCAGCGCCTGCTTGAAGCGTTCAAACTCTTGATTGAAGTCAAGTGTACGCTTCTGAGACGTCATGGCCGCCAGGACGCTGCTGCCGCCGCCTTGCGGCTTGACCCAGATCCAGACACGACGATCGCGAATGTAGAACATGGAGAACACGCCCAGGACCAGCAGCAGGCTGCCCAGATAGACCGTGTTCTTGCCCGGCGTGCGGCTGACCTGGAACACGCTGGCCTGCACGTGATTGAAGTCGGCCAGCGACAGGAACACCGGCGCGGGGTAGACGGTCAGGTCGGACAGCGCCGCCACTGCCAGGCGCGACCACACCGCCGCGCGTTCGCCCTCCTGGCCTTCGACGGGGACGGGCGGCTGGCCCGCGCGTTCGCGCGCGATGGCGCGCAATTCGTTCATGCTGGCGCCGATCAGGCGGATCACGACATCGGCCGCGCGCTCAAGATCCTGGGCGGGCGTATTGGCTTGCAGGAAAGACGCAACGGCCTGCAGGCCGCCGGCGGAAAAGGTGTCAAGCGCGCGCTCTGCCGCGGTCTCCAGCGGTTGGCGGTCCGCGCCCGATGGGCTGTTGCGTTCGGCAAAGCGGCGGGCGGCTTCCTTGCGCGCGGCCGGATCGGCCAGGGTGGCGCGCAGCCGCATGAATTCAGCGATGGTGCTGTCGTCGTCGGCCGGAATGCGCAGATAGCGGAACGGCTCGGACGCGTTGTTGCGCACGCCGGCCAGGAACACGGCCGCGCCGTCCAGCTCGACGGGCAGCATGTAGTTCTGGAATTCGTGCGCCTGGCCCGCATCGTCGATCAGCTTGTACTCGACGCTGGGCCCCACGTTGCGCAGGTTCTCGTTCTTCTTGCCGGCCGCGCTGCCGGCAACCGACGCCACATGATCCGCAAAGCTCTGGTCGGCGCCCTTGGGGTCGCCGCGGGTCAGGTCCTCGACGTTGATGGGACGCATGGCCGTGATCTCGATGCCCATGCTGCGCAGCCCCTTGGCCGTCTGCGCGGTGAGCTCGCTGGTCTTGCCGACGGTACCATCGACCGAGAACGTGGCGTCGTTGGCGCCCACCAGCGGATAACCCTTGAGCGCGACCGTGCTGCCGCCATCGTCAAAGCTGGATTGATAGACCGTCATGCCCTTGAAGCGCAGCGGTTCGTTGACCTCGATGGTGGAATCGAAGGTCTTGCCGGTGTCCGGGTCCGTGACCTCGACTTCGCTGGCGAAGCGGCTGGGCATGCCGGTGGAGTAGTAGTCGACGACGAACTTCTTGAGCTTGAGCGTGAAGGGCATCGGCTGCACCAGGGCGCCGTCGCCCACCATCACGACCGCGGTGCTGGCCTGGCCGCCCTCGGGCACGAGGACGCTTGCGCGAAAGCTCGGATTGTTGACCGACAGGCGCCCGCTGTCCGGCACTTCGGAAATCAGCATGTTGTCGACGATGGGCTGCTTGCCGCCAAACATGACCTGCAGGCGCACCGGCAACTCGCTGTCGAGCAGGCCGCCGATACAGATGATGACCATGGCCGCGTGGGCAAACACATAACCCAGTCGGTTTGCGCTGCCCTTCTTGGCCGCCAGCAGGACGCCATCCTGGTCCTCGCGCACGCGCACCGCATACCCCATGCGGCCAAGCAGCGCCTTCAAGCCGGTCACGGTCTGCGGCACGCCGGTGGGCTCGTTGGTTTCCACGCGGTGCGGAAACGCGCGCAGGCTGCCTTCGCGCACATGCTCGCGGAACGAGCGGGCGTCGCGCAGCATCTTGGGCGCATTGCGGATCAGGCACACCGAGGTCGACACGACCAGAAAGCCCATGATCAGCAGGAACCACCAGCTGTTGTAGACGTGCCAGATGGAGAACTTGTCGAACACTTCAAACCAGAACGGGCCGAACTGGTCGATGTAGTTGTTGGACGAGCGGTTCTGCTGCAGCACCGTTCCCACGAGGCTGGCCACGCAGATGAACATCAGCAGGCTGACGGCAAAACGCATCGAACCCAGAAGTTCAAAGAGATCGCCTGGCAGGCTGCGCAGAGAGGGGCGGGAGTGGGTTCGAGTCGAATTCATGAAAAAAGGGGGGCCGCGCTATCGGCTACCCCCCTCATAGACAGTGCGTGACGGAACGAGGTTCCGGCGCGCGCAAGTTGCATCAACGCGGACCGGCCGCGCACGTTGCGGCCGATCGTTTTACCGAAGGCCGGCCGCGTAATCCGACACCGCCTTGATGTCGGCGTCCGACATGCGGTCCGCGATGGCATGCATGACGTCGTTCTTGCGGTCGCCGCTACGGAAAAGCTTCAGTTGCTCTTCGATGTACACGGGGAACTGGCCCGACAGACGGGGGTACTGACCGGGAATCCCGGCGCCATTGGCAGAATGGCATGCCGCGCAAGCCGGGACGTTGCGGTCTGGCAAACCGCCACGCCAGATCTTTTGACCTAGCTCAACCAGGTTCTCATGGCCAGCCGTGGCGGGCTCTTTGAGCGGCTGCGTTGCCAGGTACAGCGCGATGTTCTGCATGTCGGCCGGCGTCAGGTTTTGCACCATGACCGTCATGGGGCTGGGATTGCCGCCCGGACCATTGCGAACAGGCGCTTTGGCGCCTTCCTTCACCTTGAAGTCGGCAAGCTGCTTGGCCAGGTATTCGTGCGGCTGCGCGGCCAGGTTCGGGTTCACCGGAATGGTGCTGTTACCCGCCGCGCCGTGACAGGAGGCACAGGCAATGATGCCGCGGGCCGCGTCGCCTTGGTCAAACAGCTGACCGCCCTTGGCGGCATCTGGTTTGGCCGGGCCCGCAGCGCCATTGGCGGCGAAACTCGTAGCAGAGAGGGCGGAGGCGCCGAGCAACAGCCCGCTCGCAACCAACATCCGGGACAGCACACGCTTCATGAAGACCTCGACGATCACATCGATCAAGGCGCAAAAAGGCGCCCACGCCTGCCCGCACTCGCAGTAAAACCGTATCGAACCTGTTTTGCTTGTCCTGCTTGCGATCTTTCTGCGAAGCTGCATCAGCGCTGCCCGAAAGGGGCTTTTATTGGCTGGATGGCAGCTAAACAGTAAGCAAAAAAGACGGCTCCGCGCACGGGGACCACTGTAGCAAACGCCGGATTATACAATAGGGCTCGAAACCAACCGTATCGAAAGCCATCCGTGTCCCTCCTACATCGCGCCTCCTTCCTCACTTCCGCGGCTCGCCTCGACCAGTTGCCGCCCGCCGGCGCTCCCGAGGTCTGCTTTGTCGGCCGCTCCAACGCCGGCAAGTCCACGTCCATCAACGTGCTGTGCAACCAGCGCCGTCTTGCGTTCTCCAGCAAGACGCCGGGCCGCACGCGTCTGATCAACATGTTCGGCCTGCCGGACCCGCTGGACCCGGAAGCCCACATCGGCTATCTGGTCGACCTGCCCGGCTACGGCTATGCGTCCGTGGCCCGCAACGAGAAGGAAAAGTGGGCGGACATCCTGGGCGGCTACCTGCGCGACCGTGAGTCGCTCGTCGGCATCGTGCTCCTCATCGACATCCGTCGCGGCGTGACCGAACTGGACCGGCGTCTGGCGAACTTCATTGCCCCCACCGGCCGCCCGGTGCTGGCGCTGCTGACCAAGGCCGACAAGCTGCCGTACGGACAGCGCATGCGCACCGTGTTCTCGGTCCGCAAGGATCTGGCCGACATCGGCGCGCTGCACACGATTCCCTTCTCGGCGCCCGAGCGCATCGGCCTGGAAGAAGCCGGCGCCCACATCGAAAATTGGATTTCCCCCAAGGTCGTACCATGAACCCGCAGATCATCACCCCTGAGTTTCCGGTTTCCCGCCCCCGCCGCCTGCGCCGGGACGACTTCACCCGCCGTCTGGTGCGCGAGAACGCACTGACGGTCAATGACCTGATCTACCCCGTCTTCGTCGCTGAAGGCTCCGGCCTGCGGCAGGCTGTGGCCTCGCTGCCCGGCGTGGTCCGCTATTCGCTGGACACGCTGCTGCCCGTGGCCGAAGAATGCGTGGCGCTGGGCATCCCCGTGCTGTCGCTGTTTCCCGCCATCGACCCGTCGCTGAAGACCCCGGACGGCATCGAAGCCACCAATCCCGACGGTCTGATCCCGCGCGTGGTCCGCGAGCTGAAGTCGCGTTTCCCGGAACTGGGCGTGCTGTGCGATGTGGCCTTGGACCCGTACACCAGCCACGGCCAGGACGGCGTCATCGACGCGGACGGCTACGTGGTCAACGAACCCACCGTCGAGATCCTGGTCAAGCAGGCGCTCACGCAGGCTGAAGCCGGCGTCGACATGGTCGCCCCCAGCGACATGATGGACGGCCGCATCGGTGCGGTGCGTCGCGCGCTCGAGGCCAATGGCCACATCCATACGCGCATCATGGCGTATTCGGCCAAGTACGCCAGCGCGTTCTACGGTCCCTTCCGCGACGCCGTAGGTTCGGCCACCAATCTGGGCAAGTCCAACAAGATGGCCTACCAGATGGATCCGGGCAACATCGACGAGGCGCTGCGCGAAGTGGCCGGCGACCTGCAGGAAGGCGCCGACATGGTCATGGTCAAGCCGGGCATGCCTTATCTGGACGTGCTGCGCCGGGTCAAGGACACGTTCCGCGTGCCGACCTTCGCTTACCAGGTCAGCGGCGAATACGCCATGATCAAGGCGGCCGCCGCCAATGGCTGGCTGGATCACGACAAGGTCATGATGGAAGCGCTGCTGGCCTTCAAGCGCGCCGGCGCCGACGGCATCCTGACGTACTTCGCCATCGAAGCGGCCAAGCTGCTGAAAAGCCAGCGCTAGCAAGACCTCCGGGCGCGGCGGCTTTGGCCGTCTGCGCTCGGCGCCTCCCGCTGGCCAGGACGCCGGCAATCCCCCGCCATCAAGCCTTTGCGGCGGCAGCCCGCGCCGGCTGCGCGCCGCGGCGCAGTCCCAGCCACGTCCCGCCCAGCACGCAGCCCAGACCGACGACGTGCGTCAGCGTGACGTGCTCGTCCAGGAACACGGCCGCGAACAGCAGCCCGAAGATCGGCAGCCAGTTCACGAACAGCGCGGCGCGGCTGATCCCCAGCCGCGCGATGCCCGCGTTCCACACGATGTTGCTGACACCGGATGCGACCACCGCCGAAAACATCAGCACCGCCCACGGCCACCATGCCATCTGCCACGTTTCCGCGTAATACGAGGAAGGCGTCAACGCGGCATGTCCCACCAGCATCACGCCGCCGGCCAGGTACATGTACCAGAGCATTCCCAGGGGGTCCATCATGCGCGACATCCGCTGGATGACGAGGCCGCCAAACACGAACACCAGCACGGCCACGAACACCACCGCGTCACCCCAGCCAGTCAACCCGAGCTGCGCGCCGCTGCCCACCACCACCATGCCGACGCCCAGGAGGCCGAGCAGCGCGCCGGCGATGCGCGTCGTGGTGAGCTTTTCGCGGTAGAAGATCGCGGCCAGGAAGGCGGACAGCAATGGGCTGGTGGCCATGATCAGCGTGCCGTTGGCCGCCGACGACACGCGCAAGCCCGACACCAACGCCACCTGGTGCGCGTACACCACCAGAAAGCCGGCAAGCGCCACCCAGCCCAGCTGCGCGCTACCCAACTTCGGGATACGGCCGCCGCGCGCCTTGATGATGAGGGTGACAGTGATGAACGCAATGACGATCCGAACGGCGGCGAGCGCCTGGATGTCCATGTGCTGGGTTAGATACTTGATGGAGACGATGTTCAGGCCCCATGTGGCCATGACGAACATCAATTGAAGATAAATCAGACCGTTCCGGTCCTGACTTGCATCAACGGTGGGGGACGTCACGGCGCCGGCCTGGAGGGAGTGGGATGCGCCGCGCGGGCGGCGAAGCGATCATGGTATATCGCGCCCTTTCTTGATTCAACGCAAGCATCGCCCCGTTGCGCGCATCAGACGATGGCGCCCTCCCTACCGCCAGCCCGCCCGTCCCTCAACGCACGAGCACGCGGTCCAGCGATTCCGTAAAGCGCTTTGCGTCCTGAAAGCCCACCACGCGCGCATCCGCGATTTCCTTGCCGCCCGGCTCAAAGAACATGATGCCCGGCGGGCCGAACAGCCGGAAGCGCTTGAGCAGCGCGCGGTCGTCGGCATTGTTTGCAGTCACATCCGCCTGCACCAGCACCATACCCGCCATGCGCTGCGCGACGCCCGGATCCGTGAAGGTGAAGCGCTCCATTTCGCGGCACGACACGCACCAGTCCGCATAGAAGTCCAGCATCACCGGCCGGGTGCTTTGCGCCAGCAGCGCGTCCAGCTCGGCATTGCTGCGCACACGCGTGAAATGGACCTCGCCCGGGGCGGCGGACCCGGCAGCCGGCGCATCGCCGCGCGCGGCCAGGTGCGACAGCGGCTGCAGCACGTCGCGCCCGCCACTGGCCGCACCGACGAGCCACGCCGCGGCCGCCAGGGCGAGCAACAAGCCCAGGCCCTTGCCGAACATGCGCCCGGCGCCCGCGTTTTGCGGCAAGGCATCGAAGGCGCGCAGCATTACGGCCGACACGACAGCCAGGAACGCCCAACCCGTCATCTGGACCCACGTGGGCACGACGGGAATCAGCATCCACCAGGCGGTCGCCAGCAGCAGCATGCCGAACAACCGCTTCACGCCGTCCATCCACGCTCCGGCCTTGGGCAGCAAGGCGGACGACGACGCGCCGACGATCAACAGCGGCACGCCCATCCCCCATGCCATCGCAAACAGCGCCGATCCGCCGAGGAGCACGTCCCCGGTCTGCGAGATATACAGCAAGGCGCCGGCCAGCGGCGCGGCCACGCACGGGCCGACGATCAGGGCCGACAACGCGCCCATGACCAGGGCGCCGGTGTAGCGTCCGCCCGGCACGCGTGACGAGCGCTCGGACAGCATCGCCTGCACACCCGACGGCATCTGGAACGTGAAGACATCAAACATCGCCAGCGCCAGCACGGTCAGCAGAATGGCAAAGAGGGTCAGGATCCACGGCGTCTGCAACCAGGCCGCAAGCCCCGCGCCGCTCAGGCCGGCGGCCACGCCCAGCGCGGTGTACACCACCGACATGCCCAGCACGTAGGTGGCAGCCAGCGCCAATCCGCGGCCGCGGCTGGGTCGCTCCTGCTGGGCGCCGCCCAGCACGATGGACGACAGGATGGGGATCATGGGCAGCACGCAGGGCGTGAAGGCCAGCAACAGGCCCAGCACCAGAAACACGCCCGCCGTCTTGATCCATCCCAGACCGCCCAGCGCGTCGGCCAGGCCCGTGTCACCGGCATTGACCAGCGCAGACAAGCCGCCGGAAGCCGCTTGCGGCGCCAACGCCCCGCCAAGTCCCGTGCCCGCCACGGCGTATCCGCCTGCCACGGGCGTGAGCTTCACGGTGCTGTCCATCGGCGGATAGCAAAGGCCGGCATCCGCGCAGCCCTGGCCCGTCAGCGTGAGCGTGAACGGCTGTCCGCCGGCTCCCACCGGGACGCGGATCGTCACGTCCTTGTGGAAGACTTCCATGTCCTTTTCAAAGGTCGGGTCGTACTTGACCTCGCCCTTGGGATAAACGGCCTCGCCCAGCGTGGTGGCGTCGGCGGGGCTGATGGCAATGGCGAAGCGCTCGCGGTACATGTAATAGCCGGGCGCGACCTTGTAGTGCAGCGCCAGCGTGTCCGGCGACGCCATGTTGGCGCTGAACACGAACGCCTTTTCAGGCTCCAGGAACTCGGTATCCGCGCGCGCGGCAGTCTGCCATCCGAACAGCAGGATGGCCATCGCCAGCAGCATCAGGCAGTGTCTGACAAAGGGGGAGGTCGCGCTCTCGGCGCGCCCGGGCGCGCCGACCGTACCGGCAAGTTGCAACATCAGTTTCTCTTGTTCTGCGTAATGGCCGTCTGCTCTCGCACCCAGTCCAGGTATGGCGCCGCGCCGGCGATGACCGGCAGCACGATGATCTCGGGAACGTCGTAGGGATGCATTTTCGACAAGGCCTGCACGACGGCGGCATGCCGCGCATAGGTCGTCTTGATCTGGATGGGGATTTCTTCCGTTCCTTCGACCTCTCCGTTCCACAGGTAGATGGACAACCCGGGCGCGCCGAGGTTCACGCACGCGGCCAGTCCGTCTTCGACGAGCACGTGCGCAATGCGCTTGGCCAGCAACAGGTCCGGCGCATTGCTGATGACCAGCACGACGTCGTCATCGCGCAACATGGAGCCTCCTTGGGATACCCGCGTGGGATGTAACTCGCGGTATTTTATCGGTATTGCGGCCACCTTCCCGGAACCGCCGCGCGCCAGGCCGCCGCGCCGCCCTCTTACACGCCGAGGCAAGCATGTCCGACAACTGCCTGTTCTGCCGCATCGCCCGTCACGAGATTCCCGCGCACGTCATCCACGAAGACGATCGTCTGCTGGCCTTCCTCGACATCCAGCCCGTGCGCCCCGGGCACACGCTCATCATTCCCAAGCAGCACTATCCCTACTACGAAGACATGCCGGCCGACCTGGCCGCCAGTATCGTCAACCTGGGCCAGCGGCTGGGCCGCCAGATGAAACGCCTCTACGGCGTCGAGCGCGTGGGGTTTGCGTTCACGGGCATCCACGTCGCGCATGCGCATGCCCATGTCGTTCCGATGCATCACCCGCAGGACGTGACTTCGACGCAGTACATCGAGCAGCAGGACCTGACTTTCAGGATGCCGCCTCAGCCGCCCCAGGATGTGTTGGCCGCCACGGCCGCGGAGCTGCGGGGGCAGTTGCGCGGCGGGCGCGAACGCGAGGATGCGGGCAACGCCTGATCGGTGCATTCGCGTCCCATCGTGAATCGCAGCGCCCGATCGTGCTACCCAAAAAAACAAGGGCGGGTCCGAAGACCCGCCCTTGTCGCTTATCTAGCTGCCGAAATTACTCGGCGCTGTCCTCAGCGGCTTCATCGACTTCCGGACGGTCAACCAGTTCCATGAAAGCCATGGGAGCGTTGTCGCCTTGACGGAAGCCCATCTTCAGCACGCGGGTGTAGCCGCCGTTACGGGCCGCGTAGCGCGGGCCGATTTCGGCAAACAGCTTCACAACCGCATCGCGATCGCGCAGACGGGCAAAAGCCAGACGCTTGTTCGCGAGCGTGGGCTCCTTGCCCAGCGTGATCAGGGGTTCGATGACGCGGCGCAATTCTTTCGCCTTCGGCAGCGTGGTCTTGATGGCTTCGTGGGTGATCAACGAAACGGCCATGTTGCGGAACATGGCAAGACGGTGACTGCTGGTGCGGTTGAGCTTACGCAAGCCATTACCGTGACGCATGATAAGTTTCCTTTGAATCTAAAGAAGGCGTTTCCGCCATCGGGTTGCCGGCTCTTCTATCAGCCTGCAATCAGGCTGCGGTCCGGTAGAAAACGGGGCATTTTACGACGATTTCGCAAACTGCCCGGCGGTGAGGCCGGGCGCTGCGGGAGACGCCCCTATTCAGGGGCGGCACCCTTTCAAGACTTACGGACGCTCCAGGCCCAGGGGCGGCCAGTTCTCGAGCTTCATGCCGAGGGTCAGGCCACGTGCAGCCAGCACTTCCTTGATCTCGTTGAGCGACTTGCGACCCAGGTTCGGGGTCTTGAGCAGCTCGTTTTCGGTACGCTGGATCAGGTCGCCGATGTAGTAGATGTTTTCGGCCTTCAGGCAGTTGGCCGAACGCACCGTCAGCTCCAGGTCGTCGACCGGACGCAGCAGCACCGGGTCGATCTGCGGCGTGCCGCGGACCGGGGCTTCGTACGAATCGCCAGCGCCTTCCAGGGCGGCGAAGACCGAGATCTGGTCCATCAGGATGCGGGCCGACTGGCGCACCGCTTCCTCGGGCGAGATCACGCCGTTGGTTTCGATGTCCAGGACCAGCTTGTCCAGGTCGGTGCGTTGTTCAACGCGGGCGCTTTCAACGGCGTAGCTCACGCGGCGGACCGGGCTGAACGAAGCGTCCAGAACGATGCGGCCGATCGTGTGGGTGCGGTCTTCCGACAGCGCGCGCACGTTGCCCGGCACGTAGCCGCGGCCCTTTTCGACCTTGATCTGCATTTCCAGCTTGCCTGCTTCCGTCAGGTTGCAGATGGCGTGGCCGGGGTTGATGATCTCGACGTCGTGCGGCAGTTCGATGTCGCTGGCCAGCACCGTGCCGGCGCCGGACTTGCGCAGAACCAGCGTCACTTCGTCGCGGTTGTGCAGCTTGAAGACCACGCCCTTCAGGTTCAGCAGGATGTCGACGACATCTTCGCGAACGCCCGGGATGGTCGAGTATTCATGCACCACGCCCGTCATCTGGACTTCGGTCGGCGCGTAGCCGGTCATCGAAGACAGCAGGATGCGGCGCAGGGCGTTGCCCAGCGTGTGACCGTAGCCACGCTCGAACGGCTCCATCACGATCTTGGCATGGTGCGTGCCGACCGGTTCGACTTCAATGGAGCGCGGCTTCAGGAAACCTTGAGTGGACATTTACTGTGTTCCTTTTCAATACCCTCGGCTCGTTACACCGATAAGGCTGATGGACAGGGTGAGACGTGATGCTCAAACCATGGGCGGCGCAAAAACGCTGCCCGATACTTACCGCAAAGCCCGCTCCACCAAATGGCGAAAGCGGGCTGCTGCGGGACTTGCTAACGGGTCAACCGGGTCGCGTGACCAGCTTGCCAGCACCTTGCGAAGGAGGCGCCGGCAGGCGTGATTAACGCGAGTACAGTTCGACGACCATCGATTCGTTGATGTCGCGAGCGACGTCAGCGCGATCGGGGGCCGACTTGAACGTGCCGGTCAGCTTGGCCGCGTCGACTTCCACCCACTGGGGGATGCCGATGCTGGTGGCCAGGTCGAGCGATTCCTTGATACGGCCTTGCTTCTTGGCCTTTTCACGAACCGAGACGACGTCGCCAGCCTTGACCAGCATCGAAGCGATGTCAGCCGTGTGGCCGTTCAGTTCGATGGCGCGGTGGCTCACCAGCTGGCGAGCTTCGGCGCGCGTCGAGCCGAAGCCCATGCGGTAGACGACGTTGTCCAGACGCGATTCCAGCAGCTGGATCAGCGTTTCGCCGGTGTTGCCACGGCGACGCTCGGCTTCAGCGAAGTACTTGCGGAATTGCTTTTCCAGCACGCCGTACATGCGCTTCAGCTTTTGCTTTTCGCGCAGCTGCAGGCCGTAGTCGGAAGTGCGGGCACCCGAAGTGCGGCCGTGTTGGCCAGGCTTGGAATCCAGCTTGCACTTGGAATCCAGCGAGCGGCGGGCGCTCTTCAGGAACAGGTCAGTACCCTCGCGGCGCGAGAGCTTGCATTTGGGTCCAATATAACGTGCCATGTGGATTCCCTTTAGATACGACGACGCTTCGGCGGACGGCAGCCGTTGTGCGGAACGGGCGTGATGTCGGCGATGGACGAAATCTTGATGCCCAGCGCGTTCAGCGCACGGACCGACGACTCGCGGCCAGGACCGGGGCCCTTGATGCGGACTTCCAGCGTCTTGATGCCGTACTCGAGCGCAACGCGGCCAGCCGTTTCAGCGGCAACCTGCGCGGCAAACGGGGTCGACTTGCGCGAACCCTTGAAGCCAGCACCGCCCGACGTGGCCCACGACAGTGCGTTGCCCTGACGATCGGTGATGGTGATGATGGTGTTGTTGAACGAAGCGTGAACGTGCGCGATGCCGTCCGAGACGTTCTTCTTGACCTTTTTGCGCACGCGCGAAGCGCCGCTGGTGGAAGCTTTCGCCATAATCCTGTTCCTCGATTATTTCTTCAGGGACGCAGCAGCACGACGCGGGCCCTTACGGGTCCGGGCGTTGGTGCGAGTGCGCTGGCCGCGCACGGGCAAACCGCGCTTGTGACGCATACCGCGGTAGGTTCCCAGGTCGATCAAACGCTTGATCGAGAGCTGTACTTCACGACGCAGGTCGCCTTCAACCGTGAACAAACCAACATGTTCGCGGACGCGTTCCAATTCAGCGTCGCTCAGATCCTTGACCTTTTTGTCAAAGGGTACGTTTGCCGCTTCGCAAATCTTGCGAGCGCGCGTACGACCGATGCCAAAAATGGCGGTCAGGCCGATCTCGGCGTGCTGTTGCGGCGGAATGTTAATGCCAGCAATACGGGCCATGACTGTTCCTTGAATAAATCCGTTGCGTAGTCGCTAACCCGAGTTAGCCTTGACGCTGCTTGTGACGCGGGTCGGTGCAGATAACGCGCACCACGCCGTGACGTTTGATAACTTTGCAGTTGCGGCAGATCCGCTTAACCGATGCCATTACTTTCATGGTTGACTCCTAATTTTCCGTAATCCGGTTTCGCTCACTTGGAGCGGAAAACAATCCTGGCTCGCGTCAGGTCATAGGGCGTGAGCTCCACTGTGACCTTGTCACCCGGCAGGATCCGGATGTAATGCATACGCATCTTGCCGGAAATATGGCCCAACACCACGTGGCCGTTTTCGAGCTTGACGCGAAATGTCGCGTTCGGGAGGTTCTCAAGAACCTCACCTTGCATCTGAATGACGTCGTCCTTGGACATTCTTTTGCTTACCGCATCGGCAAACCCGCGCCCTTGAAGTTGGCCTTCTTGAGCAACGAGTCGTACTGGTGAGACATCATGTAGGCCTGAACCTGCGCCATGAAATCCATCGTCACCACCACAATGATCAACAGAGACGTACCACCGAAGTAGAAGGGAACGTTCCAGCGCATCACCAAGAATTCCGGCAACAGGCACACCAACGTGATGTAGATGGCACCTGCGAGCGTCAAACGCATCAGGATCTTGTCGATGTAGCGCGCCGTTTGCTCGCCCGGACGGATGCCCGGAACAAACGCACCACTCTTCTTCAGGTTGTCCGCCGTTTCGCGGCTGTTGAAAACCAGAGCCGTGTAGAAAAAGCAGAAGAAAATAATCGCGACCGAGTACAGCGTGATGTAGAGCGGTTGACGAGGCGACAGGGCCGCAGCCAGGTCGCTAAGCCAGCGCATGTTCTCGCTGCTGGAGAACCAGCTCGTGATCGTGGCCGGGAACAGAATGATCGACGACGCGAAGATCGGCGGAATCACCCCTGCCATGTTCAGCTTCAGCGGCAAATGCGAGCTTTGACCACCGTAGACCTTGTTGCCGACCTGACGCTTGGCGTAGTTCACCGTGATCTTGCGCTGTCCGCGTTCCACGAACACCACAAAAGCGGTAACCAGCACCACCAGAGCCACGATGAACAGCGCCGAAAGCACAGACATCGCGTTGGTGCGGACCAGGTCCAACAGTGCAGCCAGCGCCGCGGGAAGACCCGCCACGATACCTGCGAAGATCAGGATGGAAATCCCGTTGCCCAGACCGCGTTCCGTAATCTGCTCACCCAGCCACATGACGAACATGGTGCCAGTGACCAAAGTTACGACGGTCGTGAAGCGGAACAGCATGCCCGGATCGATCACCAGTCCCTGCTGAGACTCCAACGCCACCGAAATGCCCACGGCTTGCACCAGCGCCAGCACGACCGTGCCGTAGCGGGTGTATTGGGTAATCTTCCGACGGCCGGATTCGCCCTCTTTCTTGAGCGCTTCCAGCGACGGCACCACCACCGACATCAACTGCATGATGATGGATGCCGAAATGTACGGCATGATCCCCAGGGCAAAAATCGAGAAACGCGAGAGCGCTCCGCCCGAGAACATGTTGAACAGGCCCAGGATCCCGCCCTGGTTCTGACGGAACAAGTCCGCCAGCGCGTCCGGGTTGATACCCGGAACCGGGATGTGTGTACCCAAACGGTAAACCACCAGGGCGAGCACCAGGAACACCAGACGGCGCTTCAGATCGCCGTATCGTGCTCCGGATTTGCCCAATGCCTGCGCGTTAGCCACTCGTCACCTCTGATCAAGCAAGCGAGCCGCCCGCGGCTTCGATGGCGGCGCGAGCGCCGGCCGTCGCGGTAATGCCCTTGAGCACGACCTTGCGCGAGAGTTCACCAGACTTGATGACCTTGGCGTAACGAACCGCCTGGCCAATCACGCCGGCCGCCTTCAGCGCTTGCACATCGATATCATCGAGGGGCAGGGCCTGGAGGTCCGACAAGAGAACTTGTGCATACAGGTGTTGACCCAGCGGGGTGAAACCACGCTTGGGCAGGCGACGTTGCAGCGGCATTTGACCGCCTTCGAAGCCAACCTTGTGGAAACCGCCCGAGCGCGACTTCTGACCCTTGTGACCACGGCCGGCGGTCTTACCCAGACCCGAACCGATGCCACGGCCGACGCGGCGCTTGGCGTGCTTGGAGCCCTCGGCGGGCTTCAGCGTATTAAGTTGCATATCCGACATGGTGATTCCTTAGGCTTCCGAGACGGAAACGAGATAATCCACCTTACGGATCATCCCACGCACCTCGGGCGTATCGACCAGCACGCGGCTGCTGTTGATGCGGCCCAAGCCCAAACCGCGAACCGTATCACGGTGCGATTGCTTGGTACCGATCACCGAGCGCACGAGGGTCACTTTGATCTGCTTCTGAGCCATGATTTACCCCAGGATCTCTTCGACCGTCTTGCCGCGCTTGGCAGCAACATCGGCCGGGGTCAGGGAGGCGCGCAGGCCGTTCAACGTGGCGCGAACCATGTTGTAGGGGTTGCTCGAGCCCAGGCTCTTGGCAACCACGTTACGCACACCCATCACTTCGAAAATAGCGCGCATCGGGCCGCCGGCGATAACGCCAGTACCTTCAGCAGCGGGCGAAATCAGCACGGTAGCGGCGCCATGCTTGCCGACCACGGTGTGGTGCAGCGTGCCGTTCTTCAGAGCGACCTTGAACATGCCGCGACGGGCCTGTTCCATAGCCTTCTGAACGGACACCGGCACTTCACGCGCCTTGCCCTTACCCATGCCGATGCGGCCATCGCCATCGCCAACCACGGTCAGCGCGGCAAAGCTCATGGTGCGACCACCCTTGACCACTTTGCTCACGCGGTTGACCGCGATCATCTTTTCGCGGAGGCCGTCATCGTTCTCTTTTTCCGCGGCGTTCTTGCCTTGTACTTTAGCCATTTGACAGATCCTCGCTTAGAACTTCAGGCCGGCTTCACGCGCGGCATCGGCCAGCGCCTTGACGCGGCCATGGTAACGAAAGCCCGAGCGATCGAAAGCGACCAGTTCGATACCGGCAGCCTTGGCCTTTTCGGCCACGCGCTTGCCAACCAGCGTCGCAGCGGCTTTGTTGCCACCCTGACCGGTTTGGCCGGCCAGTTGCGCACGCACTTCGGCTTCCACCGTCGAGGCGCTGACCAGAACGCGATCGCCTTCCGGCGAAATGATGTTGGCGTAGATGTGCTGGTTCGAGCGGAAAATCGAGAGGCGATGAACGCGCAGCTCGTTGATCTTCCGGCGAGTCGGAACCGCACGACGCAAACGGGAAACTTTTTTGTCCATGATTCGTCCTTGCGTGCGCCGTTATTTCTTCTTGGTTTCTTTGATGACGACGCGTTCGTCCGAGTAACGCACGCCCTTGCCCTTGTAGGGTTCGGGTTCGCGGTACGCGCGGATTTCAGCGGCCACCTGACCGACGACTTGCTTGTTGGAGCCCTTGATGACGATTTCCGTCTGGGTGGGGCATTCGGCCTTGATACCGGCCGGCAACTGATGCAAAACGTCGTGCGAGAAACCGAGCTGCAGCTTAACGGCGTCGCCTTGAACCGAGGCGCGGTAACCCACGCCGACCAGGTTCAGCTTGCGCTCGAATCCCTTGCTCACGCCGTTGACCATGTTGGCCACGAGCGCGCGCACGGTGCCCGACATGGCGTTGGCGTGACGGGAATCGTTGGCAGCGACAAACGTGAGCTTGCCACCGTCCAGCGAGATCGTGACGTCGCCAGTCAGGGGTTGGGTCAGGGAGCCCAGCGGGCCCTTGACAGTGATCTGATCCTGCTTGATGTCAGCTTCGACACCCTTGGGCAGTTCGACCGGATACTTAGCGATACGTGACATTCGAATTTCTCCTTAGGCCACGTAGCACAGCACTTCGCCGCCGACGCCGTTGGCGCGAGCCTTACGGTCGGTCATGACGCCGCGCGAGGTCGAAACGATAGCCACGCCCAGGCCGTTCATGACCTGAGGAATGCTGGTACGGCCCTTGTAGATACGCAGACCAGGACGCGAGACGCGTTCGATGCGCTCGATGACCGGACGGCCAGCGTAGTACTTCAGGGTGATCTCGAGCTCAGGCTTGGCCTGGGTGCCCTTGATTTCAAAGCTGTCGATGTAGCCTTCGTCTTTCAGCACAGCGGCAATTGCCGCCTTCAGCTTCGAGGAAGGCATGCTCACCGTAACTTTGTCCACTTGCTGCGCATTGCGAATGCGGGTCAGCATATCGGCGATGGGATCGCTCATGCTCATATTGTTTCTCCTACCAGCTGGCCTTGGTGATGCCGGGGATTTCACCCTTCATCGCCATTTCACGCAGTTTGTGGCGCGTCAGGCCGAACTTGCGGAACACGCCGCGAGGACGACCGGTGACCACGCAACGGTTGCGTTGACGCGTCGGGTTGGCATTGCGCGGCAGCTGTTGCAGCTTGAGCCGAGCTTGGTAACGTTCTTCGTCGGTCTTCGACTGGTCGTCGATGATCGCCTTCAACTCAGCGCGCTTGGCAGCGAACTTGTCAGCCAGCTTGGCGCGCTTGATGTCGCGATTGATGAGGGAAAGTTTAGCCACGTCATCAGCCCCTTAGTTACGGAACGGGAAGCTGAAGGCCGTCAACAGCGCCTTGGCTTCTTCGTCGGTCTTGGCGGAGGTGGTGATGCTGATGTTCAGCCCACGCAGCGCGTCGATCTTGTCGTACTCGATTTCGGGGAAAATGATCTGCTCTTTCACCCCGATGTTGTAGTTGCCACGGCCGTCGAACGCACGACCCGAGATACCGCGGAAGTCGCGCACGCGAGGCAGCGCAACCGCCACCAGGCGATCCAGGAATTCGTACATGCGTTGACCACGCAGCGTGACCATGCAACCAATCGGGTAGTTTTCGCGGATCTTGAAACCGGCGATAGCCTTCTTGGTCTTCGTCACGACGGGCTTCTGGCCGGCGATCTTGGTCAGATCCGACACAGCGTGCTCGATGACTTTCTTGTCGGAGACCGCTTCCGAGACACCCATGTTCAGGGTGATCTTGGTGATGCGCGGCACTTCCATTGCGCTCTTGTAGCCAAACTTGGCTTGCAGGTCGCCAGCGACCTTGCTCTTGTAGAAATCTTGCAAACGAGACATGTCTATCGCCCCTTACGCCTTGGCGCCGACAACGGCACCATTGGAACGGAACACGCGGACCTTGCGACCTTCGACTTCTTGAACGCCCACGCGGTCGCCACGACCGGTTGCGGGGTTGAAGAGCGCCACATTCGAGATGTGGATCGGCATGGTCTTTTCGACAATCCCGCCCGGGTTGTTAGCCATCGGGTTGGCTTTCACGTGCTTCTTGGCAACGTTGACGCCTTCGACCAGAACGTGGTCGGCGCCAACGCGGGCCAGCACCGTGCCACGACGCTTCTTGTCGCGGCCGGTCAGGACGATGACTTCGTCGCCTTTACGAATGTTGTTCATCGTAGGGCTCCTTACAGCACTTCCGGGGCCAGCGACACGATCTTCATGAACTTCTCGGTACGCAGTTCACGCGTAACGGGTCCGAAGATGCGGGTGCCGATAGGCTCCAGCTTGGCGTTGAGCAACACGGCGGCATTGCCACCGAAACGAATCAGCGAACCGTCTTTACGGCGCACGCCCTTGGCGGTACGAACCACCACGGCATTGTAAATTTCGCCTTTCTTGACGCGTCCGCGCGGAGCCGCATCTTTGACGCTCACCTTGATGATGTCGCCGATACCGGCATAACGGCGCTTGGAGCCACCGAGCACCTTAATGCACATGACATGACGCGCACCAGTGTTATCGGCCACGTCCAGCGTGGTCTGCATTTGGATCATGATTTTTCCTGTTCCAACTTAACTGGAAATACGGTTTTCCCAACAAGGGAACACTGCAATTCCTGCCAGTTTTGGTCCCGTCAGGTCAGCCGCCCTGCTTTTTTGTCGGCAAGTCCGTACTATCTGGACCAGCAACTGGTGGCAACGCAACGACCCTGGGTTGAAATCCTGCGGGTATTCCCCCCGACGCGCTCACCTAACCTTCGGCTAAGTGAATCGACAATCTGGGAAAGCTGATAATTCTAACGTGGTTAATTTTTGAGCGCAAGCACTTTGTTGGGATTGCGCACAAAAGACCACGCCCCCTGTCAAGGGGGTTGGTTTGGCGGGCCATCCGCCCCTATTTCTGACGGTAGTAGCCCTTCTCCCAGGCGTCATGATTTGCCTTGCCGCGACGGATTTCGTCCGTGAACGGCGCGGCCATGAGCACAAGGCGATTTAGCCATTTTACAGGAGCTCGGCAGGGGCGTTCGAAATCCACGAAAAGCACGGCTCTGACGCCGCCCGTGTCGTTGTGCACTTCGTGGGGATACAGGTCGTCAAAAACCACGGCTTTTCCCTCGCGCCAGCTATAGCGCTGGCCGCCGACCTCTATCCAGCAGCGTTCGGGCGGGTCGGGGACGACCAGGCCGAGATGCAGGCGCAGCACGCCGTTGTACGGCCCCGTGTGCAGCGGAATGCGCTTGCCGGCTTCCAGGATGGAGAAGAAGGCGGTGCGCAGGCCCGGGATGTCCTGCAGGGCGCGCGCGGTGGACGGACAACGGGCAAGGTTGCGTTCAGAGCGCAGGCCGTAGCCCAGAAAGACGAACGTCTTCCATTTGTCGTCGGACGTGATCATGCCAACATCCGGGGAGAGTTCGTGGAAGGCCGGTAACGCGTAGCGGTCGGCCAGCAGGTCCACCAATTCGGCGCGAATGGCAGGAGCCCGCGCTTCGAGGGTGGCAACCCACGGGAACTGGCTGTTCTGGAATATCGGCTTGTCGCCGACCAGCGAGGCCTGCGCAATGCGCTGACGCAGCCAGTCAATGAAGCGGAAAACAATCCGCGAATAGAGGCTGGGCTTGGCGGCCGGACGCGCATCGACGGGTTGCACGATGGATATACGGATGACAGCCGAAGATTCCTCATTTTTGTCCACGGCGATGCGCTTGTCCACGGTGGCACGCATGCCGGCACTTGGCGGGCCAATGGACCCAAGCCCGCGGCGGGGATTGGCTCCTTCCGCTGCGGGGAAGCTGGTTTAGACTGCCGTGGGCGACAGCGGTCGCTCTCGCCCTTGGCTACCCATTCCTATTACGCAAGGAACGACAGGCATGTATGAACAGTTGGCGCTGTATATCGACGGCGAATTCGTCGCCGGCGAGGGCAGGCGCACCCAGGACGTCATCAACCCGGCCACGCTCGAGGTGCTGGGCCAGCTGCCTCACGCCACGCAAGCCGATCTGGACCGCGCCCTTGCCGCTGCCCAGCGCGCCTTCGAATCGTGGAAGAAGTCCTCGCCCATGGACCGCTCGGCGATCCTGCGCAAGGTCGCCACGCTGTCGCGAGAGCGCGCCCAGGAGATCGGCCGCAACATGACGCTGGACCAAGGCAAGCCGCTGGCCGAAGCCGTGGGCGAAGTCACCTCCTGCGCGGAACATGCCGACTGGCACGCCGAGGAATGCCGCCGCATCTACGGCCGGGTCATCCAGCCGCGCAATCCCGACGTGCGCCAGATCGTAGTGCGCGAGCCCATCGGCGTCTGCGCCGCCTTCACGCCCTGGAACTTCCCGTACAACCAGGCCATCCGCAAGATCGCCGCCGCCATCGGCGCCGGCTGCACGGTCGTGCTCAAGGGCCCTGAAGATTCGCCCAGCGCGGTCATGGCGATTGCGCGCATGTTCCATGACGCCGGCCTGCCCAAGGGCTGCCTGAACATCGTCTGGGGTGAACCCGCCACCATCTCCGATTACCTGATCCGTTCGCCGATCGTGCGCAAGGTGTCGTTCACCGGCTCCGTTCCGGTCGGCAAGCAGCTTGCGGCGCTGGCAGGCGCGCACATGAAACGCGTCACCATGGAACTGGGCGGCCACTCGCCCGTGCTGGTGTTCGACGACGCGGACATCGACCGCGCCGCCGAGATGCTGGCCAAGTTCAAGGTGCGCAACGCCGGCCAGGTCTGCGTGTCGCCCACCCGCTTCTACGTGCAGGACGGCGCGTACGAGCAGTTCCTGGCGCGCTTCTCCGAGGTCCTCAAGAACATCAAGGTTGGCGATGGCCTGGAAGCCGGCACCGAGATGGGGCCGCTGGCGCATGAACGCCGCGTGCCCGCCATGAGCGCTTTCATCGACGACGCCAAGAAGCACGGCGCCAAAGTGGTGGTGGGCGGCGGTCCGCTGGACCGCAAGGGCTTCTTCTTTGCGCCTACCGTGGTCACGGAACTGCCCGACAACGCCATGCTGATGACCGAAGAGCCGTTCGGCCCCGTGGCGCCCGTCGTCCGCTTCAAGGACACCGACGAGGTGCTGCGCCGCGCCAACAGCCTGCCCTTCGGCCTGTCCTCGTACGTGTTCACGAATTCGCTGAAGACCGCGACCAAGGTCTCCAACGGCCTGGAAGCCGGCATGGTCAACATCAACCACTTCGGCAGCGCCCTGGCCGAGACGCCCTTTGGCGGCATCAAGGACAGCGGCATCGGCAGCGAAGGCGGCACAGAGACCTTCGAGGGTTATCTGGTCACCAAGTTCATCACGCACGTCTGATCCGGCGCCCATCGCGTCGCAAAGCCTCGCACCTCGCGTGCGGGGTTTTTTTTTGCCGTCGCGTGACGCGGGCCGCTTCGGGATTCATGACGCTGTCATGCGGCTCAGTGAGCATTGGGCCCGCTTACAAGCAGCTGACCCAGGCAGCTGACCCAATTAGCTGACCCGCGGCTGCCGCTTCGGCATGGCCAACGCCCATGCGCGACCGCCGCCGCACTGAATCCAGGATCCCGCCCCCCAATGACGCTTCGCCCTTCCCGCCCCGTCCGCGCCGCAGCCTCCCTGCTGCTCGTTGCCCTGCTCGCCGCCTGCGGCGGCGACAAGGACGACGACAACACGCCCCCGCCTGTCGCCGAGACGCCGCCCCCGGCCGAAACGCCCGCGCAGCCGCCCGCGCCCGTGCAGGTTGCGTTCATGCCCGACATCCACTTTCACGACGTCTACGCGGACTTCAAGGACGGCTCGTTCCCCGGCATCCCCAATCCGAAGGCCGGTGACAACGCGACCATCCGCACGATGTACGCGCAGCTGACGTCCACGCGCCTCTTCAACGAGAACTACTTCGCCTTCCTGGCCGCGCTGGACGACGCCGTGAAGCGAGGCGTGAAGTACATCGCGCTGCCGGGCGACTTTTCGGACGACGGCCAGCCTGTGCACATGCGCGGCCTGGTCAAGATCATGGACGACTATTCGAAGAAGCACGGCATCCAGTTCTTTGCCGCGCCAGGCAACCATGACCCCAACCGCCCCTTCAACCAGCCCGCGGGCAAGGGCGACTACCTTGGCCTGGATCCCGTGACGGGCGCAATCGGTTTCTCGCAGCCGATCTACAGCCGCGGCGCCAACGTGTGCAACACCGCCTACAGCGGCGACTGGACGCGCATCGGCAACACGTATTGCACCGAGGAAGTCCTGCACATGGGCTATTCGGGCATCACGACCGCGCTCGAGCAGCATGGCTTCATGCCGCAGCCGCAGAACGTGTATTACGAAACCCCGTACAGCACCTACAAGTACGAAGACTACGATTACGCGACGGCGGTCTCGCAAGCCAACTGGATCAACCGTCAGTACGAGATCTGCGCCGAAGGCACCGGCGGACCGAACAAGCCGCAGAACTACACGCTGTGCAAGATGGTGCCCGACACGTCGTACGTGGTCGAGCCCGTCGACGGCGTGTGGCTGGTGGGCCTGGATGCCAACGTCTACGTGCCGACGGGTCCGGGCGCCAACGACTTCACCGGGTCGGGTGACCAGGGCTACAACAAAATGCTGACCCACAAGGCGCACGTCATCACGTGGCTGGCCGACGTGGTGGCGCGCGGCAAGGCGCAGGGCAAGCAGGTCATTGCCTTCAGCCACTTCCCGATGTCCGAGTTCTTCAATGGCGCGTCCGACGACATCGAAGCGCTGCTGGGCGCGAACAAGATGCAGATGATCCGCCGTCCCGCCGAGAACACCACGCGCGCGCTGGCCGAGACCGGTTTGAAGGTGCACGTGGGCGGCCACATGCACTTCAACGACATGGCGCTGCGCAACTACGGCGGCGACCACGCGCTCTTCAACATCCAGGCGCCCTCCATGGCCGCCTATGTGCCCGCGTACAAGCTCATGACGCTGCAGAGCGCCGATGAGATCGAAGTGCAGACCATCCGCCTGGACAAGGTGCCGCGCTTCGATGAATTGTTCGATCTCTACCGCGCGGAAAACGCCTATACCGTGCCGCCGCGCTGGGACGTCTCCATCCTGGACGCCAAGGACTACGGCGACTTCACCTACCGCTACATGAGCGAACTGGTGCGCCTGCGTCTGCTGAACGACGACTGGCGTTGCGAGATGCGCGAACTGGTCAAGAGCCCGCTGACGGGTGCCGACCTGCTGATGTTGTCGCAACTGCAGACGACGGTCACGCTCAAGGAACTGGCGAACACCGGTAACCAGAACAACCTGACGCCCGCGTTCTTTGCGTGCCTGTCTGACGGCGGCGGCAGCGGCGCCAGCAATCCGGCCCATGCCGCGGATGCCGCCAACGCGCAATCGCGCGCGCAAGCGCTGGCCCAGGCCAACGGCATGCAACTGGCGGACTTCGCGCAGTGGACGGCGCTGGAAATGGCCGGCGACTTCGTGCGCCTGGCCAATGCCGGCGACCTCGCGTTCACCGACATCCCGGCGCAGCGCGCCAGCCAGTACAAGCTGCTGGCTCAAGCACTGAACCAGACCCACGCCGCCGTGCAGATGAACGGCAACAATGTCAGCGACGCCAACACGCCCGCCGACCTGTTCAAGGCGCGCTTCAAGCCGCTGATGGCGATCATGCTGAAGCTGGCCAACGGTGCGCCGTCCGAGCACATCCGCCTGGACCTGACGACCAACAGCATCGTCAACCTGTCCAACCAGCCTTCGCCGTTCTAAACCGGTATCGCGCGCCGTGAATGGCCAACGGCCCGCTGATCGAGCGGGCCGTTTTTCGTGGGTGGCACGACATGCGGGGCGAGGGTCCGGACGCGCTCCGCTAGGCGGCGCGCCCGCCCGCGCGCAGGTCCCGCGGCGTCACCCCAAAGCGCTGCTTGAACAGCCGGCTGAAATGCGAAGGATGAGAGAAACCCACCTGGTACGCCAGCTCGGCGATGCCGCGATGCCGGTGGCGCGCGTCCAGCAGCAGTTCGCGGCACCGGTCCAGCCGCTGCTCGAAGATGAACGACTCCACCGACAAACCGCCCGCGCGCAGGATGCGGTGCAGATAGGCGACCGACACACCGCAGCCCTGCGCCACCCGCGCGGGCGACAGATCCGGGTCGGCGAGATGCTGGCGGATATAGGCCAGCACGCGCGCTCTGTGCGCCACGGTGACGCTGCTGTCCGCCTCCGAGACCTGTCCCTGTCCCGGCTGCACCAGGAAGAGCACGATGAGGTCGATCAGGCGCTCGCCCAGCTCGGCGGCCTCAGTCTCGGACCAGCCCTCCATGCCTTTGAACAGGTGATCCATGTAGCCGGCCAACAGCGCCCCGCGCGGCGACCCGTCGTCAGTACGTAGCTTGTAGAAGGCGCCGATGCGTGAATCCCGCTGCGACAGCGCGCTGCGCGGAAACGAGACGCTCAGGCTGCGGTAGCCCGACGCGCCGTTCGCGGTCGCCTGATACGGCAGGCTCTGGTTCATCAGGTACACGCAACCCGGTTCCACCTGGAATTCCCGGCCCGCTTGTCGCACCGCCAGCGGACCGGCCAGCGGCAGGCCGAAGGTGTAGAACTCCTGATCCAGCCGCGAGACGTTGCCCGGCGTGCGTTCCAATCGCTGGCCCTGGTAATGCAGATCGTTGAATTGAAGGCTGGCGCGGCGCGCGTAGCGGACATGGCCCGCGAAGTGACCGGGTTTGCCGCCATGCACCTCGAACGGCCCGAAAGCATCGGCCAGCGCGGCGCGCCACGCATCGCGCCGGTCGGCGCCGGCGCTGGCCGAAATGGCGAATTCCGTATCTGGCATGGCACGGTCTCCTGGGGGGCTGCGCAAATTGATCTTGCGTCTACATATTGTTGACTCACCCTGCTGTGGGGTGGCCGGCGCATTGTGGGCGCGCTTGCCGCAAGTCTATATTCAGCCCGATAAGCACACAACCTGGACAAACCGGGAGGAGACGTATGGACGAGGCAGGGGCGGCAACCGCGCGCCATACGCCGGCGTCGCGCTATCTGCGCTGCGCGGGACGCGAGTTGCACTACACGGACTGGGGCGCTTCTGACGCGCCCCCCATCATCATGTGGCATGGCCTGGCCCGAACCGGCCGAGACTTTGACGAACTGGCGCAGGCACTGGCCGGCGACTACCGCGTGATCTGTCCCGATGCGATCGGGCGCGGCCTGTCGCAATGGAGCCCCGATCCGGTCGCCGAGTACCGGCTCGACTTCTACGCCACGTTGGCGCGCGCCCTGGTGGACGGCCTGTCGCTGGCGCGCGTGCGCTGGGTGGGAACGTCCATGGGCGGCGCGACCGGCATGCACGCGGCCGCGACCACGTTGCGCGATCGCATTTCGCACCTGGTCGTCAACGACATCGGACCGGAACTGCCGCAGCCCGCCATCGAGCGCATCCTGGCCTATGCCGGCAACCCGCCGGCATTCGACACGGTGACGGAACTCGAAGCCTGGCTGCGCGCCGCCTACAAACCCTATGGCTGGCAGAGCGACGATCAGTGGCGCCGGATGGCGGAAACGTCGGTGCGCCGGCTGCCCGACGGCCGCGTCACCGCCCATTACGATCCGGCCATCGTCGGGCAGTTCAGCCATCACCCGAACGACTATGACCGGTGGGCCGGTTACGACACGCTGCGCATGCCGACCCTGCTCTTGCGCGGCGCCGATTCGGACCTGCTGCTGCCCGAGGTTGCCCACGCCATGACGCAGCGCGGCCCCCGCGCGCAGCGCATCGACTTTCCCGATTGCGGGCACGCCCCTGCGCTGAACGTGCCCGCCCAGATCGAACCCATCCGTCAATTTCTTGCCAGGCCGGTCGACACGGCCGCGCGCGCCCACTGACACCAGGAGACTTCCATGAAACGCATTCTGCTCGCCGCCATGGCCAGCCTGTGCATGAGTTCCGCGCTGGCGGCAAAGGACTTCGTCGTCGCCCATGTCTATGACAAGACCGGCCCACTTGAGGCTTACGCCAAGCAGACCCAGAACGGGTTGATGCTGGGGCTGGAATACGCCACGCAGGGCACCATGACGGTGGCCGGGCGCAAGATACGTGTCATCGAGAAGGACAATCAAGGCAAGCCCGACGTCGCCCGCGCGCAGCTCGCGTCCGCCTATGCCGACGACAACGCCGACATCGCCGTCGGTCCCACGTCGTCGGGCGTGGCGCTCGCCATGCTGCCGATCGCGGAAGAGTACGAAAAGATCCTGCTGGTGGAGCCGGCGGTGGCCGATTCCATCACCGGCGAGAAGTGGAACAAGTACATCTTCCGCACCGGCCGCAACTCCTCGCAGGACGCCATCGCGAACGCCGTGGCGTTCGACCAGGAAGGCACGTCGATCGCCATGCTGGCGCAGGACTACGCGTTTGGGCGCGACGGCGTCAAAGCCTTCAAGGGCGCGCTCAAGAATGCCAAGATCGTGCACGAGGAATACCTGCCGGCCAACGCGACCGACTTCACGGCCGGCGCGCAGCGGCTGTTCGATGCACTGAAGGACAAGCCGGGCCGCAAGATCATCTTCATCCTGTGGGCAGGCGCCGGCAATCCGTTTAAGATCGCCGACCTGGACCCCAAGCGCTACGGCATCGAAATCGCCACGGGCGGCAACACGCTGACCGCGATGACGCCGCTCAAGTCCCTGGCGGGCATGGAAGGCGCCACGTATTACTACTACGGCATCCCCAAGAACCCGGTCAACGACTGGCTCGTGGCCGAGCATCAGAAGCGTTTCGGCCAGCCGCCTGATTTCTTCACCGCGGGCGGCATGGCGTCGGGCATTGCGATCGTTGCCGCGTTGAACAAGACCGGTGGCGATTCGGATACCGACAAGCTCATCAAGGCGATGGAAGGCATGAGCTTCGATACGCCCAAAGGCAAGATGACCTTCCGGCCCGAAGATCACCAGGCCATGCAGTCGATGTACCACTTCCGGATCAAGAACGATCCCTCGGTGCCGTGGGCGGTCCAGGACCTGGTCAAGGAGATCACGCCGGACCAGATGGCCGTGCCGATCCAGAACAAGCGCTGATTTCCGCCGCTCATGCTTGAGACCCAATCGCTCACCGTGCGCTTCGGCGGCCACGTGGCGGTCAATGACGTCAGTTGCGCCTACGCGCCCGGCACCTTGACCGCCATCGTCGGCCCGAACGGCGCCGGAAAGACGACGTACTTCAATCTGATTTCGGGGCAGTTGCGCGCCAGCGCTGGCACCGTGACGTTGAACGGACGCGATCTGACCACGCTCTCAGCGCCTGCCCGCATGCACGCGGGGCTAGGGCGCGCATTCCAGCTGACGCAGCTGTTTCCCCGGCTGAGCGTTCACGAAAACGTGCGGCTTGCCCTGCAATCTCGGCAACAGGGCATGGGTTGGCGCCACATCCGATTCTGGCGCACGTGGCGCGACGATCGCAATCTCATGGAGCGTGCCGATGCCCTGCTCGCACGCACGCGGCTGACCGCGCGCCGCGACCAACCCGCCGCCGACCTGCCCCACGGCGACCAGCGCAAACTGGAGATCGCCATGCTCATCGCGCTTGAGCCTTCGGTGTTCATGTTCGACGAACCTACCGCCGGCATGAGCGTGGACGACGTGCCCATCGTGCTGGACCTCATCCGCGAACTGAAGGCCGACGCCTCCAAGACCATCCTGCTCGTCGAGCACAAGATGGATGTCGTGCGTGAACTGGCCGACCGCATCGTCGTGCTGCACAACGGGCGGCTGATGGCAGACGGCGATCCGGCCACGGTAATCGCATCGCCCATCGTGCAGCAGGCCTACCTGGGCATCAGCGCGCAGGAGGCGGCATGACGGCGCAACCGCTGCTGGAACTGAAGGACGTGCACACGCACATCGGCGCGTATCACATCCTGCACGGCGTGAACCTGTCGGTGCCCGCATCGGCGGTCACCATGCTGCTCGGGCGCAATGGCGCGGGCAAGACGACGACGCTGCGCACCATCATGGGATTGTGGCGCGCATCGCGGGGCCAGGTCTGCCTGGACGCCAAGCCGATCGGCGGACCCGGCACGCGCACCTCCCCGCCCGACATGGCGCGCATGGGCATGGCCTACGTGCCCGAGAACATGGGCATTTTCGGCGACCTGTCCGTGAAGGAGAACATCCTGCTCGCGGCACGCCTTGCCAGAAATGCCGCGCAACTGGACACCGCCCGGCTGGAATGGATCTTCGGGTTCTTTCCCGCGTTGAAGAAGTTCTGGCTGCACCCCGCCGGCAAACTGTCGGGCGGCCAAAAGCAGATGCTGGCGATGGCGCGCGCGATCATCGAGCCGCGGCGCCTGCTGCTGGTCGACGAACCCAGCAAGGGTCTGGCGCCGGCCATCATCCAGAACATGATCGACGCGTTCATCGAACTCAAGCAGTCCAGCACCACCATCCTGCTGGTCGAACAGAACTTCAACTTTGCCCGCCGCGTTGGCGACTACGCGGCGATCATGGACAACGGCCAGGTCGTGCACGCGGGCGCCATGGCCGACCTGGCCGCGGACGAGGCGCTGCAGACCCGCCTGTTGGGCCTGTCACTGGGAAGCCATCAATGAGCACGCTGGACATCGAAGCGCCGCTGCCGCGCGCACGCGCCGATCTTATGCCTGTGCTGCTGGTGCTGGCGCTGGCCATCATCGCCCTGCCCCTGGTCGGGTCGTTTTCCACCTGGGTCACGCTGACCTTCGCCGGGCTGGCGATGGGCATGATCATCTTCATCGTCGCGTCGGGCATGACGCTCGTATTTGGCCTGATGGACGTGCTCAATTTCGGCCACGGCCTGTTCATTGCCATCGGCGCATACATGGCGGCCACCGTGCTGGGTTCCATGGCGGACTGGACGCAGTCCGGCAGCCTGTGGACCAATCTGGTCGCCGTGCTGCCAGCCATGATCGTGGGAATGCTGGTGGCGGGCGCCGTGGGCCTGGCGTTTGAGCGCGTGATTGTGCGGCCGGTCTACGGCCAGCATCTGAAGCAGATCCTCATCACCATGGGCGGCATGATCATCGGCGAAGAGATCATCAAGATGATGTGGGGACCGCAGACGATCACCCTGCCGTTGCCCGAATCCCTGCGCGGCGCGTTCCTGCTGGGCGACGCCGCCATCGAGAAGTATCGCGTGGTGGCGCTGGTGGTCGGCCTGATCGTGCTGGGTGGCATGCTGTGGGTGTTGAACCGCACGAAGCTTGGCCTCCTGATCCGCGCCGGCGTCGAAGACCGCGAGATGGTCGAAAGCCTCGGATACCGGATCCGGCATCTCTTTGTCGGGGTGTTTGTCGCCGGGTCCATGTTGGCCGGACTGGGCGGTGTGTTGTGGGGGATGTACCAGCAATCGATCGTGCCGCAGCTTGGCGCACAAGTGAACGTGCTGATCTTCATCGTCATCATGATCGGCGGCCTGGGTTCCACCGTGGGCTGCCTGATCGGCGCGCTGCTGGTCGGGCTGATGGCCAATTACACCGGCTTTCTGATGCCCAAGGCCGCCCTCTTCTCGAACATCGCGCTGATGGTCGCCATTCTGCTGTGGCGCCCGCAAGGCGTGTACCCCGTCACGAACCGCTAGGAGCCGCCGACATGTCGTTTCGCCTGCTTTCCGGCGATCCCCCGCGCAGCGCAGTCCTGGCGCTACTGCTCATGGCAATCGTGGCCGCGCTGGCTGCGGCGCCCTTCCTGTTTCCCGGCCCCAAGGCATTGGCCGTCGCGGCGAAGATCCTCGTCTTCATCGTCCTGGTTGCCAGCTATGACCTGCTGCTGGGATACACCGGCATCGTCAGCTTCGCGCACACCATGTTCTTTGGCATCGGCGCGTACGGCGTGGCGATCGCCAGCATACGCATGGAACCCGGCTGGACGGCGGTGTTTGCGGGCACCGCGGCCGGACTGGCCGTGTCGCTCGCCTTCGCCTTGCTGATCGGCTTGGCCAGCCTGCGCGTGCGCGCCATCTTCTACGCGATGATCACCTTGGCCGTCGCCGCGGCATTTCAGACACTGGTGTCGCAGTTGTCGGAATTGACCGGTGGCGAGGACGGGTTGAACTTCAAGGTTCCGCAGATGTTGCGGCCGGCGTTCCGTCCGCTTTCCGAGCCCCTGTTTGGCGTCACAGTCGACGGACGGATCATCACTTACTACCTGATCGCGGCGGTCTGCGTGGTGCTCTTCCTGATGCTGCTGCGCATCGTGAATTCACCATTCGGCCGCGTGCTGCAGGCGATTCGCGAGAATCCTTTCCGCGCCGAAGCGATCGGCTATCGCACGGTGCTTTACCGCAGCCTGTCGAACCTCCTCGCGGCGGCGTTCGCGACCCTGGCGGGCGCGCTGTACGCGCTTTGGCTTCGCTACAACGGGCCGGACACGACGTTGTCGTTCGAGATCATGCTCAACATCCTGCTGATGGTCGTGATCGGCGGGATGGGCACCATGTACGGCGCAGTGGTCGGTGCGAGCCTGTTCGTGTTCGCGCAGAGCTATCTGCAGGACGGCCTGCATGCCGTGCATGAGGTCGTGGCAGGAATCCCCCCGCTGGCCCTGCTGTTCGAGCCGGACCGCTGGCTGCTCTGGCTCGGGATTCTGTTCGTGCTGTCGGTGTATTACTTTCCGACCGGTGTCGCCGGACGGCTGCGAGAATTTGCTCGGCGCTCATAGGCGGACCGGGACAACACCGCGTGCTGCGCCTCTGTCGTCCGGCCTAAGGCCCTGGGCTAGCGTCCGCCCTGCCTGAGCGTATCGGCACCACGCCTCAACTCATCGACGCGCCGCTGCATGTCGTCCACGCTGCGCTGCGTCTGACTTCTGGTGCGATCCAGTTGAGAACCCGACGGCGTGGGCATCAAGGGCGGCATGGTCATCTGACCGCCGGGGGTCAGCGGAATCATGGCGGGTGGGTGCGGATCCGCATTCCGCGGCGGGGCGTTCAGCACGCGCTCCAACACCTTCAGCTGGTCTCGCTGCGCCTGCAGTGCGCGTTCCTGGTCCAGCAAGCCCTGCTCGTCCTCGTCTTCGGTGCCGAAGATGGCGGCATGATCTTTGGATCTTCCATCCAATTGAACCCGCGGATCCGGCCCGGCGTTCAGCAATTGCTTGCCGAGCGTCGTAGCATCGATCGGCGGTGACATGGAACCGGCTGCCGCAGGCGGTGAACCCTCGGTTGCGCCCGCGCCAGATACGCCGGTAGCAGAGCCTGCTGGCGGCATCGGAGCGGGAAACGTGCCAGGAACGGCTGCCTCGCGCGCTCCAGGAGCGCCGCTGGCGGCGGACGGCATGGGCGCGCCTCGCTCCTGTGCAAACGCGGCGCCGGCGGCCATTGCCATCCAGCACGTTGCGGCGATCGCGAGCCCGGCTGATTTGCGGACGATGACCATGCTTCCCTACAGAATTTCCACATGCAAGACATAAAAAAACGGCAAGGGTTTTGGCCCTTGCCGTTTTATATCAGAACGGCGAACCGTTCCGAGGTGCAGCTTTCACTTAGATGATACGTGCGGCTTCAACCAGACGCACCACACGCCACGACTTCGAGCGCGAGATGGGACGGCCTTCAGCGATTTCAACCGTATCGCCTTCGTTGTACTGGTTCGATTCGTCGTGCGCCTTGTACTTCGCGGAACGCATGATGATCTTGCCAAAGATGGGGTGCTTGACGCGGCGCTCAACCAGAACGACGACAGTCTTGTCCATCTTGTTGCTGACGACCTTGCCAACCAGCGTGCGCTGGCGCTTGGCCACTTGGGTGTTTTGAGTTTCGCTCATCTTTATTTCCCTGCCTTCTCGGTCAGCAAGGTGCGGACGCGAGCGATGTCGCGGCGCACGTTGCGCAGCTGGCTGGTGTTGGCCAGTTGCTGCGTGGCTTTCTGCATGCGCAGACCGAATTGGGCCTTCAGCAGGCTTTCGAGCTCTTTGCCGAGCTCGGCGGCGTCTTTCGAACGGAGTTCGCTAGCTTTCATGTTAGTACTCCTTAAGCACCGATATGACGCGCGACGAACGTGGTCGAAATCGGCAGCTTGGCAGCGGCCAGGCGGAAAGCTTCACGCGCGAGCTCTTCGCTAACCCCTTCCATTTCGTAGAGCACCTTGCCGGGCTGGATTTCAGCAACCCAGTACTCCGGGTTGCCCTTACCGTTACCCATACGGACTTCGGCAGGCTTCTGCGAGATGGGCTTATCCGGGAAAATGCGAATCCAGATACGGCCGCCACGCTTGATGTGACGATTGATGGCGCGACGAGCAGCTTCGATCTGACGGGCGGTCAGACGGCCACGGCCGGTAGCCTTCAGGCCGAACTCGCCGAACGACACGTGGGTGCCACGAGTCGCCAGACCGGTGTTGCGGCCCTTCTGCTCTTTGCGATACTTTCTGCGGGAGGGTTGCAGCATGGTTATTCTCCTTCAGGCGCCGGAGCAGCGTCCGCCTTGCGGGGAGCGCGGCCACGACCACCCGGACGACCGGTGCGAGCACCGTCCGGACGATCACCACGCGGAGCGCGGCGCGGACGACGTTCTTCTTCACGCGGGGCTGCGGTTTCCGGCGGCAATTCGCCGTTAGCCAGCATGTCGCCCTTGTAGACCCAGACCTTGATGCCGATCACGCCGTACGTGGTGTGGGCTTCGGAGGTGCCGTAGTCGATGTTGGCCTTGAGGGTGTGCAGCGGCACACGGCCTTCGCGATACCACTCGGTGCGAGCAATTTCGATACCGTTCAGACGGCCCGAGCTCATGATCTTGATGCCTTGGGCACCCAGACGCATCGCGTTCTGCATCGCGCGCTTCATGGCGCGGCGGAACATGATGCGCTTCTCGAGCTGTTGCGAGATCGAGTCGGCGATCAGTTGAGCATCGGTTTCCGGCTTGCGGATTTCTTCGATGTTGACGTGCACGGGCACGCCCATCAGACGCTGCAGATCAGCCTTCAGGCTTTCGATGTCTTCGCCGCGCTTGCCGATCACCACGCCCGGACGAGCCGAGTAGACGGTGATGCGGGCATTCTTGGCGGGACGCTCGATGATCACGCGACCAACGGAGGCGCTCTTGAGCTTCTTCTTCAGGTACTCGCGAACGCGAATGTCTTCGGCCAGCATCGAGCCGAAGGCCTTGTCGTCGGCGAACCAACGCGAGGACCAATTACGGGTGACCGCGAGACGGAACCCAGTGGGGTGAATTTTCTGACCCATCGTGACTCCTTAAGCTCCGACCTTGACCGTGATGTGGCAGGTCTGCTTCTCGATACGGTTGCCGCGGCCCTTGGCGCGAGCGGAGAAGCGCTTCATCGACTGAGCCTTGTCCACGAAGATCGTGGTGACTTTCAGTTCGTCGATGTCGGCGCCGTCGTTGTGCTCGGCGTTGGCGATGGCGGACTCGACAGCCTTCTTCAGGATGACGGCAGCCTTCTTCGGCGAGAAGGTGAGGATTTCCAGCGCACGGCCGACCTTCTGGCCACGGATCAGGTCCGCAACCAAACGGGTCTTCTGAGCGGAGATGTGAACCCCACGGATAATGGCAGTAGTTTCCATCGCTTACCTCTTCGCCTTCTTGTCCGCGGCGTGACCCTTGAACGTACGGGTCAGCGCGAACTCGCCCAGCTTGTGACCGACCATGTTCTCGTTGATATAAACGGGAACATGCTGCTTGCCGTTGTGCACAGCGATCGTCAGACCGATGAACTCGGGCAGGATCGTGGAACGACGCGACCAGGTCTTGATCGGCTTCTTGTCTTTGCCCGCGACGGCCGTGTCCACCTTTTTGATCAGGTGAGCATCGACAAACGGGCCTTTCTTGATCGAACGTGACATAGTGTTCGCCTCTTACTTGCGCTTGCGCCGTTGGACGATCATATTGTTCGTCCGCTTGTTGCGACGGGTCTTGTAACCCTTCGACGGAGTGCCCCACGGGCTGACCGGCTCGCGTGCTTCACCGGTACGGCCTTCGCCGCCACCGTGCGGGTGATCCACCGGGTTCATGGCAACGCCACGAACGGTCGGGCGGACACCGCGCCAACGCATTGCACCGGCCTTGCCGATTTGGCGCAGGCTGTGTTCTTCGTTACCGACTTCACCGATGGTGGCGCGGCATTCGATGTGCACACGGCGGACTTCACCCGAGCGCAGACGCACCTGAGCGTAGATGCCTTCGCGAGCCAGCAGGACGGCGGAAGCGCCAGCCGAGCGGACCATCTGGGCACCCTTGCCGGGGAGCATTTCGACGCAGTGGATCGTCGTACCGACCGGGATGTTGCGGATCGGCAGCGTGTTGCCAGCGCGGATCGGAGCATCGGTGCCCGACAGCACGGTCGCACCAACTTCCAGGCCACGGGGAGCGATGATGTAACGACGTTCGCCGTCGGCGTAGCACAGCAGAGCGATGTGCGCCGTACGGTTGGGGTCATATTCCAGACGCTCGACCTTTGCCGGGATGCCGTCCTTATCGCGACGGAAGTCGACGATACGGTAGTGCTGCTTGTGACCACCGCCACGATGACGGATCGTGATGTGACCGTTGTTGTTACGGCCAGAACCACGGGTCTTCTTTTCGAGCAGCGGCGCGTAGGGCTCACCCTTGTGCAGGTTCGGGCTGACAACCTTCACCATGCCACGGCGGCCAGCCGAAGTCGGCTTAACTTTTACGAGGGCCATTTACTTCACCTCCGCAAAGTCGATTTCCTGGCCGTCCTTGAGCGAGACGTAAGCCTTGCGCTCATTACGGCGACGGCCAACGAATCGGCCAAAGCGCTTGACTTTGCCCTTACGGTTGAGGACCTGCACGGACTCGACCTGCACCTTGAAGAGCAGTTCGACGGCAGCCTTGATTTCCGGCTTGGTAGCGTCAGCCACGACACGGAAAGCGACTTGCTGATTCTTCTCAGCGACGAACGTGGCCTTTTCGGTCACGATCGGAGCCAGAATGACTTGCATCAAGCGTTCAGCGTTCATCCCAGCATCTCCTCGAGTTGAGCGATGGCCGGCTTGGTGATCAGCACTTTCTTGTAGTGGACCAGCGACAACGGATCGGCATAACGGGGCTCGACAACGGCAACGTGCGGCAGGTTGCGGGTGGCGAGGTAAACATTTTCATCGACGCTGTCGGTGATGATCAGGACCGAGTCCAGGCCCAGGCTCTTCAGCTTTGCAGCAGCAGCCTTGGTCTTGGGCGATTCCAGATCAAACGATTCAACGACGGCGATGCGGTCTTCGCGAGCGAGCTGCGACAGGATCGAACGGATCCCGGCGCGGTACATCTTCTTGTTGACCTTCTGGCTGAAGTTCTCTTCGGGCGAGTTCGGGAAAGTCCGACCACCACCACGCCACAGCGGCGACGAAGTCATACCAGCGCGAGCGCGGCCGGTACCCTTTTGACGCCAGGGCTTCTTGGTGGAGTGCTTGACTTCCGTACGGTCCTTCTGAGCACGATTGCCGGAACGCGCGTTGGCTTGGAAAGCCACGACGATCTGGTGAATCAGCGCTTCGTTGAAGTCACGGCCGAAGATCGTGTCCGGCGCGCTGAACGTAGCAGCGGCCTGACCTTGGTCGTTCAGGAGCTTGAGATCCATTTACTTACGCTCCCTTCTTGGCCGGGGCCTTGATGGCCGGGCGCACAACGATGTCGGCGCCAGCGTGGCCGGGGACAGCGCCCTTGACCAGCAGCAGGCCGCGCTCGACGTCAACGCGAACGACGTCGAGGTTTTGAACGGTGCGGGTGACGTCACCCAGGTGACCGGCCATGCGCTTACCCGGGAAAATGCGGCCCGGATCTTGTGCTTGACCAATCGAGCCGGGAACGCGGTGCGAACGGGAGTTACCGTGCGACGCGCGCTGCGAACCGAAGTTGTGACGCTTGATGGTACCGGCGAAGCCTTTACCAATGGTCGTGCCTGTGACGTCGACCTGTTGGCCGGCTTCGAACACGGATTCCACGGCGATCACGGAACCGGCCGCAAATTCAGCGGCGCGAGCGGGATCAAGGCGGAATTCTTTGAGGATGCTACCGGCTTCAGCGCCGGCCTTGGCGTAGTGGCCCGTTTGCGGCTGAGCCACACGCGAGGCACGACGAGTGCCATAAGCCACCTGGATAGCGGCGTAGCCGTCGGTTTCCAGCGACTTAACTTGGGTCACGCGGTTGTTGGACACGTCCAGCACGGTCACCGGGATGGATTCACCTTCCTCGGTAAAAATGCGGGTCATGCCGACCTTGCGACCCACCAGCCCCAGCCGGTGAGCGGCGGGCGTGGGTGTCGAATTCGACATCGTTTTCTCCATTCCCGACTGCGATTGGTCGGGGCTAATCAGGCAAAAGGTAACGGCCTTTGCCCTACGACTATGTTCAACCTGGACTGGGCGCAGCGCCCTCAAACAGCAAGGCGGTCTGGGCTTTGTCCATAGTTAGACTTGCCACAAAATGGCAAGCTTCGCATATTAGCATGTTTTTTCTAAGCGGCACAAGCACTTAGCGGATCCGGGCCATGCCTTGGTGGGCATTTTTGCCACGGTTTGCGCGGCCTGGCAGGCATGCCGCCTTCCAGCGACGTTTGAGCAGGTAGTGAGCACATGCTTACATGCTCGTTCGGGCCGGGACGCCAAAACAAAATGGCCGCAATCCCGAGGGAGTGCGGCCATTCTTTACGAACCTGCCGGCGAAGGTAGCAGGCCCGGAGCGTCTTACTGCAGCGCGATTTCGACGTCGACGCCGGCCGGCAGGTCCAGACGCATCAGGGCGTCAACAGTCTTGTCGGTGGGATCAACGATGTCCATCAGGCGCTGATGGGTACGGATTTCGAACTGGTCACGCGACGTCTTGTTGACGTGCGGCGAACGCAGGACGTCATAGCGACGGATACGCGTGGGCAGTGGCACCGGACCGCGGACGACAGCGCCCGTGCGCTTGGCGGTGTCGACGATTTCGGCGGCCGATTGATCGATCAGCTTGTAATCGAAGGCTTTCAAGCGGATGCGGATCTTTTGGTTTTTCATGGCGTTTCCTAAAGAACGAGATGCGAGGGCGGGATCACGCCCTCGCTGGTTGGGTGCTGCTTAGTAGATCCGAATTACTTCAGGATCTTGGCGAC
>NZ_DIEJ01000322.1:0-7017 GCF_002418565.1 Achromobacter sp. UBA5777
GATGTCCTGCGCCAGCGTGGCGGACAGGCCGATGGCGAAGCTGGCGGCCAGCAGCAGGCCGATCGTGGGCGACGCGCCGGCCAGCAGCAGCGCCAGGGCCAGCACGGCGGCCTTGATCAGGATGATGCGCTTGCGGTCATAGCGGTCGCCCAGCGGCGCCAGCATCAGAATGCCGAAGGCGTAGCCCAGCTGCGTCAGCGTCGGAATCCAGCCCAGCGTTTCGGCGCTGGCGTGGATGTCCGCGCCCAGCACGCCGAGCATCGGCTGACTGTAGTAAAGGGAGGCGACGCCCAGGCCGGCGCCCACGGCCAGCAGGAAGACGAGGCCGCGCGATAGGGAGGGGTGGGGAGTGGGGGATGACATGGTGGTGTCCGGTGGCTTTGGGTACGGGGCAGATTCTGGGCTTGCCGCCGGGGTTTTGGTAGCCGACCTTCGGGTACAGGCGTTATACGATAGGCGTATGACCGCCTCCGCCCTTCCCGCCCCAGCCGGCACCGACCGCATGCTGTTGATCGAAACCTTCGTGCGCATCGTCGAGGCCGGCAGCCTGTCCGCCGCCGCCGCCCAGATGGGCGGCACTCAGCCCACCGTCAGCCGCCGCCTGCAACTGCTGGAACGCACCATGGGCGTGCGCCTTTTGAAGCGATCCACCCACGCCATCCGCCTGACCGAAGACGGCCAGCGCTGCTACGAGCGCGGCAAGGAGCTCTTGGCGAGCTGGCAGTCCTTCGAAAGCGAGGTGCGCGGCGCGGACGACGACCCGGCCGGGATGCTGCGCGTGGTGGCGCCGCACGTCTTCGGCCAGGATCAATTCATCGAGCCGCTGGCCAAGTATCTGAAGCGTTATCCGAACATGCGGGTGGAGTGGCTGCTGCATGACCGCATGCCGGACCTGATCGCCGAGAACGTGGATTGCGCGATTCGTGTGGGCGCCGTGACCGATCCGTCGGTGATTGCGGTGAAGCTGGGCGAGGTGCCGCGCATCGTCGTGGCGTCACCGGACCTGCTTGCGGGCGGGCCGGTTCCGCAGGATCCGTCGGATCTGGCGCGCCTGCCGTGGCTGGCGCTGCGCACCTTCTATCGCACCGAGGTGACCGTCACGCACTGCGGCAGCGGCGACAGACAGTCTTTTGAAATCCAGCCGCGCCTGTCTACCGACGGTCTGCACGCGCTGCGCAACGCGGCCATCCAGGGGCTGGGCGTGGCGCTGGGATCGGCCTGGGCCATGCAGCCCGATCTGGCCGCCGGCCGCCTGGTGCACCTGGCGCCGCAGTGGCGCGCAGATGCCCTGCCCGTATTTCTGGTCTATGCGCCGTCGCGTTTTCAGCCGGCGCGCCTGCGGCGCTTCATTGAGATCATGCGCGAGCATCTGCCGATGGAGCTGGCGGGGGCCTGACGGTCCGCTACGCGTCCCGCACGGATTCGTACACCAGCGTCGCCAGCGTCAGGTCTTCCAGCGCGCTACCGACCGCCTTGAACACCGTGACTTCCTGATCGTTGCGGCGTCCGGGAGCCTCGCCTTTGGCGAGCTGGTGCAGGTTGCCTTTGATGCCTTCGCGCGTCAGCACGCCCGCGTCGAATGCCGACAGCAGGTCGCCGGACTTGGTGGGCGCCTCGTCGGTGTCGACATACACGGTGGTGCCGTCAAAGCAAGCGGGATCGGTCTCGCGCATTTCCGGCTTGAAGCTGCCGATCAGGTCCAGATGCGTGCCGGGACGCAGCCACGCGCCGTGGATGAGCGGTACGGTGGATAGCGTGGCGCAGCTGACGATGTCGGCCTGCCCGGCGGCCGCCTGCAGGTCGGTGACCGCCTGCGCATCGAAGCCCTGCTCGCGCAGGGTTGCCGCCAGCGTCTCGGCGCCGGCCGGCCGAACGTTCCACACCAGCACGCGCTGGATCGGGCGCACCGTGCGCATGGCCTGCGCCACCAGCCCGGCGATGCGGCCGGATCCCACGATCAGCAGCGTGCGGGCATCGGCGCGCGCCAGGTAGTCCGCGCCCAGCGCCGCTGCGCCCGCCGTGCGGTACACGGTGACGATATCGCCGTCGACCTGCGCAACCGGCACGCCCGTGGTGGCGCTGTACAGGTTGTACGTGGCGTGCAGGCCCGGCAGGCCCAGATGCGTGTTCTCGGGAAAGATGTTGATGATCTTCACGCCAAAGTACCCGCGCTCGCTCCACGCCGGCATGATCAGCGAGGTGCCGTGCGCGTTGCCGGACTGGATGGCGTGCACGTGGCGGGCGGGCACCGTGGCGTCTTCGCGGAAGGCGTCCCGCAGGGCGGGAATGACGGTGTCGAAGGACAGGGCGTTGCGGGTCTGTTCGGTGTCGATTAAGCGCATCGGATCGTTGCCTGCGTGGTCGGTCAATCAAGGGGCCTCGGGCAGTCTAGCAGCGTGCGGGGCGCGGCCGCCAAAAGAAAATTGCCCGCGATGACGCGGGCAATGGGTCGTTCATCGCAGGCGAACGGCGTCAATCCACGTCGGGCTGGGGCAGCGGATCGCCCGCGCCGGTGCGCTCGACGATGAGCTTGTAGTGATGCGGGCTGCGGTGCTTGGCGAAATTAAACACGTGGTCGCGGAAGGTCTGGCCCATTCCCAGGTCGATGCGCGCGGTGATGACTTCGTCTTCCTCGCCGCTGGCGCGGGCCACGATCTCGCCGGACGGCGCGACGATCATCGAACTGCCGATCATGTGATGGCCGTCCTCGTGCCCGCACTTGGCCGCCGCGCCGATCCACACCGCATTCTGGTAGGCGCTGGCCTGCAGCACGATCTCGTGCGTGGTGGTGCGCAGGTGCGCGGGCTCGTTCCAGTGGATGTTCAGCGACGGCGTGTTGTAGCCCAGCACAATCAGCTCGGCGCTTTGCAGCGACATGACGCGGTAGGTCTCGGGCCAGCGGCGGTCGTTGCACAGGCACATGCCGATCTTGACGTCGTTGGTCTCCCAGACGCCAAAGCCCAGGTCGCCGACTTCGAAGAACTTCTTTTCCAGATGCTGGAAGGGGGCGTCGACCTTGTGGTCCGAGTGGCCCGGCAGGTGGATCTTGCGGTACTTGCCGATGATCTTGGCGCTGCGGTCCACCAGGATGGCCGTGTTGAACTGGCGGCCTTCCGGCGTCAGTTCGGCATAGCCCAGGTAAAAGCCGATGCCCAGCTCGCGCGCCGTGTCGAACAGCGGCTGTACGTCGGCATTGGGCATGGTCTTTTCGAAATAGCGCTCCACCGCTTCGGCGTCGTCCATCCAGTAGCGCGGGAAGAACGTCGTCAGCGCCAGCTCGGGAAACACGACGAACTCGGCCTGGCGGGCGGCGGCTTCGCGCATCATCTCGACAAGGCGGCGCACGACCACCGCGCGGGTGTCGGCCAGATTGACGGCGCCCATCTGGGCGACGGCCAGGCCCATTTTGCGGGACGGGGAAGAGGGGGTCACGGAGATCTCCAGAATCTTGCGAAGGGGCCGCCACGCGGGGGCGCGTTCAAGGCCGAAGGCGCAAGCATGCCCGCGCGCGGGCTGATCGGAAACTGCGGTCTGGCCGCCTGCCGGGGCGTTGCACTGGGCCCATCCCGGCATGCAACCCGCTGATCTGAATGGGAAAACCCGAGAAAGCGCGCCCTCGTATTGCGCCCTGTGCATAACGCGGGATCATGGGCGTCGCGCAAAGTTTTATATCGGGTTTCCCCGTAGATTCAATGACGCGGAGGCCCTTTGGCTCGGATCGCCCACCGGTTTTCCTAGCAACGCGCCTGTTTTCGAAAGCCACAATTAGCGGGTCAGGAGGGGCGAATTTGCCGTTTAGGCTGCGGGAAGTTCGGTTACATTGCCTTACGCGCAGAATTGCATGCCACGCGCCGCCCATGTGCACCGGTCCCCCATGTCACGTTCCAGAATTGCGGCTTTCGTGTTGTTGTTGTCGGCGCTTGGATTCCTCGCGGGGGTGCTGGCTGGACGCCAGATCGAACTGAACCAGGCCGACGACAAACTAGCCGGGCATAACGCCCGGCTGCTTGCGCACGCGCTGCGGGTGGCGCAGGAAAGCCATCGCCTGATGGCTGCGGCCACGCAGGGCGGTCCGCTGTGTTCCGAAGCCGATGTGGCGACCCTGCGCGTGCTGCTCTTCAATTCCACCTATATCCGCGACATCGGCCGCACGCTGGGCGGCATGCTGCGCTGCTCCGCGGCGTGGGGCAAGCTGCCCGATCCGCTGACCCTGCCACCGCCGGCCTTCACGTTGGCCAGCGGGCTGCAGCTCTGGGTGGGCGCCGCCAATATCGTCGACCGACGCATCATCGGCGACATGGCGGCGATGCGCGACATCATCGTGTTCACCGCACCGGGCGCGTTCGACGGCTTTCCGGAACCGGGTTCCGGCATCGACGCCAAGATCGTGACGCGTGACGGCGACCATGTATACCGGCGCTTTGGCCGCGCGCACGACCTGGACATGCCGCGCGAGAACATGGATGACCAGGGTTTCGCGCCTGAACGGCGCGCCTCGCTGTGCGCGCCGGACGGCGGCCCCGACATCTGCGTCGTGTCGCGGCTGCGGTCCGACGCCTGGTTCCAGCTTCCGGCGATGGTGCTGTCCGTGGTCGGCGCCCTGGCCCTTGCCTTTCTGGCGGGCCTTTGCGTCATGTGGCGCATGCACGCGGGCAGCGCCAAGAGCGAGCTGCGCAAGGCCATCCTGGGCGGCGACATCCAGGTCCACTACCAGCCGCTGCGCCAGCTTGCCTCCCGGCAATTGGCGGGTTTCGAGGCGCTGGCACGGTGGCGCGCCCGTGGCCGCGATGTGTCGCCCCTCCTGTTCGTGCCGCTGGCCGAAGCCATGGGGTTGGGCCGCGCGCTGTCCCGGCTGGTGACCTCGCAGGCGCTGCGCGACCTGCACGAGCGCCTGCGCGGCAATCCCGCGCTCTACGTCAGCATCAACGTGTCGGCGGCCGATTTGAAAGACGCAGGCTACCGGAACTTCCTGTTGGACGCCGTCAGCGAGCGCGGGCTGAAGCCCGGCAACGTGGCGCTGGAAATCACCGAAGGCACGCCCCTGTCTGATGGCCATGTGCTGGCGATGGTCAAGACCTTGCGCGGCAAGGGCTTCAAGGTGTTCATCGACGATTTCGGCACGGGCCATTCCAACCTGAACTATCTGGCCGAAATGCAGGCCGACGCCATCAAGCTGGACCGCAGCTTCACCAGTGCGATCGGCGCCGAGGACGCGGGCACCCTGATCATCGACCACGTCATCGCAATATCCCGGGAGCTGGGCATCAGCCTCATCATCGAGGGCATTGAAACCGAGGCGCAGGCCAGCTATCTGCTCGCCCGCCAACCGGCCGCAGTGGGTCAGGGCTGGTTGTTTGGCCGACCCGTGCCGCTTGCCGACATCGTGGCCGATTGACCGTTGGCGGGCAGTTTGTCGAATGTCCTTTTTATTTCTGGCACAACCGACATAATGCAGAATGTCCAACGCCGTTGCGCCGGACGCATTATCTGGATTTTGGCGAAGCATTATTCGCCGCTTTTACAGATAGAATGCGGGCGGTATTTAACGGGTTAATTTGCTGCATCTGCCATGGGACATAACCAGACGCTCGTCGACAACCTGCTGCGCATCCTTCCGTATGTCCAGAACGAAGAAACCGATGCGATGGTGAAGGGCATGGGCATGGCGGAAATCCGCGACCGGCTGGCCGCGCTGCAGAACCCGGTGCCCGTCGACAAGCAGATCCGCCGCACGCTGCTCAAGCTGGACAGCGTCGGCAGCGTGGGCGCCACGCGCGGCAAGCTCTGGTATCGCACCATCCAGCGCGCCGATTTCCATATCCAGAACATGAACGCGAATATGGCAATGGCGATGTGCGCGCTCAAGCAGGTGGCCGACCGCCACCTGCCGGCCGTCGTGCTGGACGATCTGGAAACCACCTTCGACAGCGCGTGGCGCTACCTGGAAACGCACCGCGCCCAGCCCGGGATCGGGCCGGCACATGACTGGGCGCGCAAGATCCTGCGCATCGACGGCACCCATCCCACCGTGTTGCCCACGGTGTCTGCCGAGGTCTACCGCCAAGTCAGCGGCGCGCTGTACTTCAACCGCAAGCTGTCGTTCCGCAACACGCCCTTCGGCGAGAAGACGCCCGCCGACCGGCTGTACGTCATGACGCCGCTGGCGATGGTCGATCGCGCGGGTGTGCTGTACATGGTGGCGTGGGGGGCGCGACAGCCGGGCAGGCGTTTCCTGTTCCGGATGGACAGGTTGTCCGAAGTCCGGCTGCTGGACGAGGCGGCGGACATGGATCCCACGTTCGACCTGCAGGACTTCGTGCGCCGCGAGGAAGCGCTGAACTTCGATCCGGGCGAGGAAACCCGCATCCGTCTGCACGCCGCCGAACCGGTGCTGGACGATGGGCGGCGCCAGCGTCATCCGCTGCGCGAATTCTGGCTGTCGGCGGATCAGATGATCGACGAGGACGAGCGCGGCTTCACGCTCACCGCCACGGTACGCCCGTCCGTCATGCTGTGGCAGCTGCTGCACGGGCACGCGTCCTCGATCGAGGTGCTGGAACCCGAAGACATCCGCGACCGCTTTGCCCAAGAGGCCCGCGAATTGGCGCGCCGCTACCTCTAGTCCGCCTCCCTCGGTGTCAATCGGCGGGCCAGGCGCGCGCCAGCAGCAAAGGCAGCACTTTCTCGGCCGCGCCCCGGATGCTGTGCGTCGCCACGCGATCCAGCGTTGTCGGATTGGGATTGATCTGCACCAACTGCGCGCCGCATCCGACCGCCTCGTAGCAGAGCTCGGCCGCAGCGGATGTCTGGCACGACGTGCCCGCTGTCACGATCAGATCGGCGTTGGCCACCAGCCCCTTGGCCACCCGCCAGACGGCGGGCGCGGGCGCCTCGCCGTGCCACAACCGCCCCGGGCGCACCAGTTCGCCGCAGATACGGCAGGCGGGCGGCGCGGGATACGGGCCGTGCCGCGCGGACTTGTCCGGCGGGGCGGTCAGGGTGTGGGGCATGCCACAG
>NZ_DIEJ01000323.1:0-6211 GCF_002418565.1 Achromobacter sp. UBA5777
GGGGGGGGGGCCGAGCCGCGTGACGGCTCTTCCCGCGGGGCCCGCCAGCGGTCGGCGGGGGATTCGACCGTGGATTATACGGGGAGTGCGCGGGAATTCCGGGCGCGCATGCCGCAAGCGGCAAGGCCCGGCGCCGCGGGCCCTGCCCCGGGTCGGATCCCGCGGCGGGCTCAGCGCCCGTACGGCAGCAGCCCCCGCGCGGCCAGGTTGGCGTAAAGCGCGCGCACGCCAAACGTCCAGGGCGGGATTTCGGTGGCCAGTTGCACCTCATTGACCAGCGCGCCCAGGCGCTCCGAGGCGATGACGACCCGGTCGCCGGTCACGTGGGTGAAGCCGGTGCCCGGCCCCTTGCGATCCTTGGACGGCGAAAACATGGTGCCCAGGAACAGCATGAAGCCGTCGGGATACTGATGGTGCGCGCCGAACGTCTGGCGAACCAGGTCCAGCGGGTCGCGGCTAATTTCGCGCATGTGGCTGACGCCGTCCAGCTCGAACCCGTCGGGGCCTTCGATGCGCAGCGAGACGTCGGCATCACGCACGCTGTCCAGCGTGAAGCCGCCATCGAACAGCCGGATGAACGGGCCGATGGCGCAAGACCCGTTGTTGTCCTTGGCCTTGGTCAGGAGCAGCGCGCTGCGGCCTTCGATGTCGCGCAGGTTCACGTCGTTGCCCAAGGTGGCGCCCACCACCTCTCCCCGGCTGTCGACCGCCAGCACGATCTCCGGCTCGGGGTTGTTCCACTGCGATTCCGGCAGCACGCCGATCCGCGCGCCAAATCCCACCGAAGCCATGGGCGGCGTCTTGGAAAAGACTTCAGCGTCGGGGCCGATGCCCACTTCCAGATATTGCGACCAATGGCCGCGCTCGATCATTTCGGCTTTCAGGCGGATGGCTTCGGGCGATCCCGGGCGCAGCCGGGACAGATCCGAGCCGATCAGCGCCTGCATGCGCACGCGGATTTCGTCCGCCCGGCCGGCGTCGCCGCCCGCCTCTTCCTCGATCAGGCGTTCCAGCAGACTGATGGCGAAGGTGACGCCCGCCGCCTTTACCGGCTGCAGATCGCACGGCGCCAGCAGGCGCGGGCCGTCGGCGCCTTGCAGCGTGGCGGCCATAAGGGCGTGCGCGTCGCCCAGGGACTCGCCCTTGGCCTCGCGCGCCAGGGCCACGCGGTCGGGATGGTCCAGCAGGTCGGATACCGTCGGCACCGTGGCGGTGATATCGACCACCTCGCCCGCGCGGACAACGACCACGCTGGGTCCGCCGGCAGGATCGGGGCGCCAGACGCGGCCCACCAGCAGGGCGTCGGGCAGGTCGGCGGGCAGCAGGTTGTTGTCGTTCATGGTGTCTCCTCGCGTGATGCCCGGTCCGGGTGGCGGGCGCGTGATTGTTTTGCACCGGGTTACCGCCCGGGCGTCGGTGGCGCGGTCGCATGAGTGACCAGCAGGCATGGCAGCCCAACAGGCGCAATCCTGCGGCATGGGCATCCCCGCACCGAGGCACACCCATGGGCATGGCGAACCAGTCTAGGAGACTTCATTTATCATGTCCAACATCTTGTTTTTACGTCCAACCTATTGGAATCATGGCTGCCGATTACGACGTCCCTGCCATTCGCCGCACCCACGACATCCTGCGCGTGCTGTCGGGCCGCCCCACGCCGGTCAAGGCCGCTGAACTCGCGCGGGCCTGCGAGATGCCCAAGAGCACGCTGTACCTGCTGCTCGACTGCCTGGAGCAACGCCGATGGGTCGAACGCCAGGATGGCGGCTACATCATCGGACTGGAATTGATGGCGCTGGGCGCCGCCTACCTGCGGCACGATGGTCTGCAAGCGGCCTTTCACCATTCGGCCGCCGCCTTCGTGGACCGCTGCAACGAGGTCGTGCAATTGGCCGCGCTGGATGGCTTTGACGTGGTGTACCTGGCGCGGGAAGATGCACGCCGGCCCGTGCGCCTGGTGTCGGACCTGGGCTTGCGGCTGCCCGCGCACGCCTGCGCGCTGGGCAAGGCGCTGCTCGCCAGCCTGACGCCCGAGGAGCTGGCGGCCCGGCTGCCCAAGACCCTGCCCCGCGTCACCGACCGCACGATCTCGGACGCCGCGCACCTGCATCGCGAGCTGGACGAGGCGCGCCGGGAGGGCCTGGCCCAGGATCGGGAGGAAGTCGCGACCGGCCTCGTATGCTTTGCGGCCTTTGTTGGCGTCACGCCGCTGGGCAAGCGGGTCGCGGTCAGCACGTCCATTCCGACCGACCGGCTGGACGACACCCACCGGCAAGCGGCCATGGACGGCATCCGCCGGGTGGCGCGCGACATCGCGCTGTGCGTGATCCCGGCCGTCTGAAGCCTTCACGCCACACCTAAGCCCTTAGCCTGCAACAGCTTTTTGACTTTCCAAAAGTCCCAGGCTAATATCTCGGATTCGGTCAGCAATGGCCGAATTACGTCGGTTGTTCGTGTATGCCCCCTGACGTCCTGGTCAGCCCTGAATCTTCGGGCAATTGGCAAGGACGGTTCAGCAAGGCACCCTCGCCCAGCAGGGCAGGCCACACGAACGAACCCATTTACCTATTTAAGGAACACCCCATGTACGCGGTCGTAAAAACCGGTGGCAAGCAGTATCGCGTTGCCGCTGGCGAAAAACTCAAGATAGAACAGATACCGGCTGACATTGGGCAAGAAATCACCCTGGACCAAGTGCTGTCCGTGGGCGAAGGCGACCAACTGAAAGTTGGCACGCCCCTCGTCTCCGGCGCCGTGGTCAAGGCAACGGTTCTTGCGCAAGGCCGCCACGACAAGGTCAAGATCTTCAAGATGCGCCGTCGCAAGCACTATCAGAAGCGTCAGGGCCACCGTCAGAACTACACCGAAATCCGCATCGAAGCCATCACGGCTTAAGAAGCGACTCGGTACCACTTAGCAGGAGCTAAACATGGCACAGAAAAAGGGCGGCGGCTCTACGCGGAACGGACGCGACTCAGAATCGAAGCGTCTGGGCGTCAAGGCATTCGGCGGCGAACTCATTCCCGCTGGTTCGATCATCGTGCGTCAGCGCGGTACTCGCTTCCACGCTGGCGTGAACGTCGGCATGGGCAAGGACCACACCCTGTTCGCGCTGGTCGACGGCAAGGTTCAATTCGGCTTCAAGGGCGCATTGAACAAGCAGACCGTTTCGATCGTCGCTGCCGAGTAATCGGTTGGCAAGCCCGCGGACCTCACGTCCGCGGTTGCATACGATCTGGAACGCGGTCCGCCGCGTTTCCCGAACGGCAAAAGCCCTGTCGCGTGCGGCAGGGCTTTTTTGTTTGAAGGCAATTGGCGAGTAAGCTCTCGATTGCCTCCCGGCGGCGCCCTGTACGGACGCCCGCCCTCACCCACTACACGCACAGACACCATGAAATTCGTAGACGAAGCCACCATTGAAGTGGTCGCCGGTAAAGGCGGCAATGGCGTGGCGAGCTTTCGCCGCGAAAAATTCATTCCCCGTGGCGGTCCCGACGGCGGCGACGGTGGCCGCGGCGGCACCATCTATGCGGTGGCCGATCGCAACATCAACACGCTGATCGACTTCCGCTACGCACGCCTGCATCGCGCCAAGAACGGCGAAAACGGCCGCGGCTCGGACCAGTACGGCGCTGCCGCCCCGGACATCACCCTGCGCGTGCCGGTGGGCACTATCATCCATGACGCCGACACCGGCGAAGTCCTGTTCGACCTGAACAAGCACGAACAGAAAGTCGTGCTGGCCGCCGGCGGCCAGGGCGGCATGGGCAACATCCATTTCAAATCCAGCGTGAACCGCGCCCCCAAACAGTGGACGCCGGGCAAGGAAGGCGAGCACCGCTACCTGCGCATGGAACTGAAAGTGCTGGCCGACGTAGGCCTGCTGGGCCTGCCCAACGCGGGCAAGTCGACGCTGATCACCCGCATTTCCAACGCCAAGCCGAAGATCGCCGACTATCCGTTCACCACGCTGCATCCCAATCTGGGCGTGGTGCGCACGTCCCCGTCGCGCAGCTTCGTCGTGGCCGACATTCCGGGTCTGATCGAAGGCGCCTCCGAAGGCGCGGGCCTCGGCCACCTGTTCCTGCGCCATCTGGCGCGCACCCGCGTGCTGCTGCATCTGGTGGACGTGTCCACGCCGGACCCGGACGCCGATCCCGTGGAGCAGGCCGTCGCGGACGCCCGCGCCATCGTCGAGGAACTGCGCCGCTATGACGCCGATCTGGCCGCCAAGCCGCGCTGGCTGATCCTGAACAAGCTGGACATGGTGCCCGACCCCGAGGACACCAAGCGCCGCTTCCTGGAACTCTACGGCTGGACGGGTCCGGTATTCGGCATCTCGGGCCTGTCGGGCGAAGGCACGCAGGACCTGATCTACGCGCTGCAGGACTACCTGGACGCCGAACGCGAAAAGGAACAGCTTGCGCAGGATCAGGCCGAAGGCACCTACGTGGCGCCGGACCCCCGCTTCGATGACACGCGCACCGACGCGGACAAGCCGGCGGCGCCGCGCGGCGGTAACGAATAAGCCATAATCGCAGTCCTTTCGATTACGCTTTTTTTCGCCGCAGCCGGCCGCCATCATGTCTGCTGAATCACCCGCCGTTTCCGTCGTCACCCACGCCCAGCGCATCGTCGCCAAAGTCGGCTCATCGCTGGTCACCAACGAAGGCCGAGGCCTGGACCGCGCCGCCGTCGCGCATTGGGCCGCGCAGATCGCCGCCCTGCACAAGCAGGGCAAGCAGATCGTGCTGGTGTCCAGCGGCGCCATCGCCGAAGGCATGGCGCGCCTGGGCTGGCGCAAGCGCCCGTCCGTCATGCACGAACTGCAGGCCGCGGCGGCCGTGGGCCAGATGGGACTGTGCCAGGCCTACGAGGCCGCCTTCGCGGAACACGGCCTGCGCACCGCGCAGATCCTGCTGACCCACGAAGACCTGGCCGACCGCCATCGTTATCTGAACGCGCGCAGCACCCTGTTTGCGCTGCTGCGTCTAGGTGTCGTGCCCATCGTGAACGAAAACGACACGGTCGTGACCGACGAAATCCGCTTGGGCGACAACGACACGCTGGGCGCGCTGGTCACCAACCTGATCGAAGCCGACACGCTGGTCATCCTGACCGACCAACGCGGCCTGTATGACTCGGATCCGCGCAAAAACCCGCAAGCCAAATTCATTTCGCATGCCCAGGCCGGCGAACCCGCGCTGGAAGCCATGGCGGGTGGCGCGGGCAGCGGCATCGGCACTGGCGGCATGCTGACCAAGGTGCTGGCCGCCAAGCGCGCGGCGCACAGCGGCGCGCATACCGTCATCGCATCGGGCCGCGAACGCAACGTGCTGACGCGACTGGCCCAGGGCGAGTGCATCGGCAGCGAACTGCAGGCCGTCCTGCCGGTGTGGTCGGCGCGCAAGCAATGGCTGGCCGATCACCTGCGGCTGCGCGGCCGCGTCGTCCTGGACGACGGCGCCGTGCAAGCGTTGCTGCGCGAAGGCAAGAGCCTCTTGCCCATCGGCGTGACCGACGTCGACGGCGAGTTCGGCCGCGGCGATGTCGTGGCCTGCGTGGACAGCAAAGGCGTGGAATGCGCCCGCGGCCTGATCAATTATTCGTCTGCCGACACGCGCCGCATCCTGCGCCAGCCGTCGTCACAGATCGCGCGCATCCTGGGCAGCATGACCGAACCCGAGCTCATGCACCGGGACAACCTGGTGGTGCTGTAAGTCAGGATACGTCCACCCCAGAAGGCGCCCTGCCAGCGCCTTCGGGCAGCAGGATGTACCCCCACCCCCGCACTGCCAATAGCGGAAGTTCGATATTGAACCGGCGCGCCTTGCTGCGCAGCCGCGACACGACGACATCCACGCGCCGCGCGCCGTCCAGGGGATCGCGCGTTTCCGCCGGAAAGAAGTTTTCGCGATGCAGGCAGTAGCCCGGCGCATTGAACAACCGCATCAGCACGGCGCGCTCGCGCAGCGTGAGCGGCAGGCGCTGACCCGCAGGGCCCACCAGCACACGCCCCGGCGCAACGACGCGCCACGCGCCCGGTCCGCATCGCGAACGCCGGTACAGGCTGCGCAACAGCGCATCCCATTCCAAGGGCTCCATGCCGGCCGGCACACAGGCATCGACGCCCGCGTCCAGCGCCGCCGCGCGCTCGGCCGCGGAGGCGCTGCCGTCCTGCCACACCACCCGGGCGCCAGGCGCGGCATAG
>NZ_DIEJ01000324.1:0-38625 GCF_002418565.1 Achromobacter sp. UBA5777
AACATGCCGCCCAGCAGCATCACGCCCAGCAGCAACGCCGCCATCGCGGCCAGCGCCTCGACCGCATAGCGCAGCCGCGCCGCGCCAGCGCCGGACAGGCGGCTGCCCAGACGCGTCGCGGCGCTCCCGGCCGCAACAGCCAGGCAAGCCAATGCCGCCACGGTCAGCCCCGTGCCCAAACCCATCGCCAGCGCCGATGCGACGCCGGCAAGAAAGAAATTCTGCGACAACGCGAACACCAGCACGATCAACGCGCCGCTGCAGGGCCGCAGGCCCACCGCGAAAATCGCCGACCACGCGCGGCGCCAGTTCATCGGACCGGCAACCTGTTCCGGCGCGGGTACGTGCGCGTGTCCGCAACCGCAGTCGTGGTCATGATGATGATTGTGATCGTGGTGATGCGCTTGGACCTGAACCTGCGGATTGCCGTGCGCATGCTTGTGCGCGTGTTCGTGATCATGCCGGTGCTCGTGTACGTGCTCGTACACGTGCTCATGCCCGTGCGCATGTTCGTGCGCCTGCACCGGCGTATCTGCATGGTCACGCGTCCCAGTCCGCCGCAGCAACGGCCTCACCGCCTTGACCCACACCAGCCACACGCCCAACAGCGTCACCAACGCATACGACGCCAACTCCAGCCAGCGCGTGGCTTCGTTCATCGTTGCCGCCGTCGCGTTGAATACCAGCGCCAGCACCGCCACCATCACGATCGCCACCAGCGCCTGGATCAGCGAAGACGCCAAGGCCAGCAGCGCACCGTTGCGCGCCGTCTGGCGGTTGGCCAGGACGTACGACGAAATCACCGCTTTGCCGTGACCCGGTCCCAGCGCATGAAAGACGCCGTAGGCAAACGACAGACCGACCAAAGCCCACGCTGCGCCGCCGTCCGCCTGCCAGGCACGGACAGCGCCCGTCAGTTGCCGGTAGAAATGCGACTGCCAGACAGACACGCTGCCAAAAAAACTGGACAGCCAGCCGGGACCGGCAAGGCCGCTCCCGCTTTCCGGCACGCCAAAGGGATGCGCGCCTTGCGCGGCCGCAATCGGCAGCCCACCGAGCATCAGCAGGACGATAGCCAGCGCGCGCGCGCAGCGGCTTACGGGCATCGCACCTCGATGCGGTGCGTGAGTCCCTTGGTGATGGCGAACAGTTCGTCGGGCAAGGCGTCCGGGTCGGCCGGGATCGCGGCCAGTTCCTGCATGGTTTTCCAATCCAGTTCCTTGGGCTTGCGGTAATCGGCCTTGCAGGCCGCGCCTTGCGGACCGCCGAGCGACACCGCCCCCTTCTCTTCAAATGCGTAGGCCACGAAATAGGTGGGGTCGTAGATGTCCACTTGCGCGCCGCCCGCGCCAGGCGCGACGGGCTCGGCCAGCGGCAGCGTGAAGGACAGCGTCAGCCGTGTGGTCTTGGGGTTCCAGTCGACGCGGGCGTCGCGAGGCGTGGCGAATGCCGCGCTCTTGCCGTCAACGGTGACGCGCGTGAAGTAATGCGAGATCGGCTCGCCCAGCGCCTTCATCCAATCCTGCGCCATGCCTTTCAGGGTGTCGGCGGGAAGCGTCCCGTCCTTGGCCTTTTTCAGCCCCTGCGTCGCGTAGGCGCCGAACATTTCGTCGAACCGCCACACCTGCCGCACGGCGGTGATGCGCTGCTCGGCATCGACGTCGATCTGCGCGCGCGCATCGATCCACATGTGCGGGTGCGCGCTGGCGGCGCCCGCCGCCAGCAGCGCCGCCACGGCGCTCAGGGTTGCAAGGCCGCGGCAAGCTGGCGTGCGTTCCATTCAAACATTTCCAGGTAGGTGGCGCCCGGCTGTCCAGGCTTGGACAGGGCATCGGAGTAGAGCGTACCACCCACCTTTGCGCCGGTCTCGCGCGCGATCTGCTGGACCAGTTTCGGACTGCTGATGTTCTCGACGAACACCGCGGGCACCTTGTCGCGCCGCACCTGTTCGATGATCGCGGCCACCTCGCGCGCCGACGGCTCGGCGTCGGTCGATACGCCCATTGCGGGGATGAACGTCACGCCATATGCGTCGCCGAAATAGCCGAACGCGTCGTGCGAGGTGACGACCTTGCGGCGATCGGCGCCGATGGCGGCAAAGGTCTTGCGCAGGCTGGCGTCCAGCGTCTGCAGCTTGGCGATGTAGGCGTCGGCGCGTTGGCGATACGCCTGCGCATGCGCGGGATCCGCGGCGGCCAGGCCGTCGGCCACGTTGCGCGCGTAGATCACGCCGTTCGCCAGGCTCTGCCAGGCATGCGGGTCGGCGTCGCCATGGTGATGGTGATGACCGGGCTTGTGGTCGTGGTCGTCGTCGTCATGGTCATGGTCATGGTCATGGTCATCGCCGTGCTTGTGATCGTGACCGTCCTTGTGATCATGATCGTGATCAGCCCCGTGCGCGTGCCCATCGCCATGCCCCGCGAACTTGCGCGGCGTCACGCCCTTGGACGCCGTCACCGTCTGTCCGGCGAACCCGGACGCCTTCGTCAGCTTGGGCAGCCAGGTCTCGAAGTCCAGGCCGTTCACCACCAGCACGCGCGCATCCGCGAGCTTTTTCGCATCGCCCGGCGTGGGTTCGTAGCCGTGCGCGTCACCGTCAGGCCCGACCAGCGTCGTCAGGCTGATGTCGGCGCCGCCCACTTCCCGCACGATGTCGCCCAGGATGGAAAAGCTGGCCACCACTTTCAGCGGCTCGGCCGCCTGCGCGGCCCCCAGGACGGCCGACAGGCAGACGCCCGCCATGGCCAGCAGTGCGCGGCGGCGTGCCGGCAGAATCGAACGCATGGTCAATCTCCTTATGAAGTCTCAGGCAGGGCGCGCGCGGCGCGTTGCCCGCAGCAGCCCGCCTTGCGGGCCGCCCACGATGGAAAACAGATAGCAGGCGCCGGCCGCCAGGATGATCGCGGGCGAGGCCGGCACGTCGAAGTGATAGGAGACCAGCAGCCCGGCCACTGATGAGGCCACGCCGAGCGCCGCCGACAGCGGAATCTGACGGGCCGCGCTGCGCACCCAGAACCGCGCCGCGGCGGCCGGCAGCATCATGATGCCCACCACCATCAGCGTGCCCAGCACCTGAAAGCCCGCCACCAGATTCACCACGACCAGCACCAGAAAGCCCATGTGCACCACGCCGCCCATCCCGCCGCTGGCGCGCAGAAATCCCGGGTCCAGGCATTCGGCCACCAGCAGCCGGTAGATGGCCGCCAGCACAAGCAAGGTCACACTGGCCGTGGCGGTCACCAGCAGCAAGGCCGCGTCGTCCAGTCCCAGCACCGTCCCGAACAGCACGTGCAGCAGGTCCATGTTGGAGCCGCGCAGCGACACCAGCAACACGCCCAGCCCTAGCGATATCAGGTAGAAGGCGGCAAAGCTCGCGTCCTCGCGCAGCGGCGTCAGCCGGGCCACCAGCCCCGCCAGCATTGCCACGGCCAGTCCCGTGGCAATGCCGCCCAGCATCATCGCGCCGAGCGACAGGCCGGCCATCAGAAAGCCCACCGCCACACCCGGCAGGATGGCGTGCGACATGGCATCGCCCATCAGGCTCATGCGCCGCAGCACCAGAAAGACACCCAAGGGCGCGGCGCCCAGCGACAGCGCGCAAGCACCCGCAAGCGCGCGCCGCATGAAGCCGTAATCGAGGAACGGCGATACCACCCACTCCACGAGCGTCATGCCCAAGCTCCCGCGTGGCGCTGGCGCGCCGTCTTCAGATGCGCCTCGCTCAAGGTGGAGGCGGTGTCGCCCCAGGCCACCACTGACCCGGACAACAGCAGACTTTCCGGAAAGTGATCGCGCACCAGATCCAGGTCGTGCAGCACCGCGATCACGGTACGGCCCTGTCCATGCAGGCCGCACAACAGCGCCATCAGTTCCTCGGCGGTGTGGCTGTCCACGGCCGCGAAGGGTTCGTCCAGCAACAGCACCGGCGCGTCCTGCACCAGCATCCGCGCAAACAGGGCGCGCTGCATCTGCCCGCCCGACAGCGTATCCACGCCGCGGCCGGCGCAATCGGCCAAGCGAACAGTTTCCAAGGCGTGCATGCAGCGGTCCAGCTCGTCGTTGCTGAACGCGCGCCATGCGCCGACCCGGCGCCACGCACCCATGGCCGCCAGGTCCAGCACTGTCGTCGGAAACGAGCGGTCCAGTTCCGCTGCCTGCGGCAGCCACGCCAGCGCCGAACGCCCGGCGCCCTGAATGCGCACGCTGCCCGTCATTGGACGCAGCACGCCCATGATGCCCTTGATGAGCGTCGATTTGCCCGCGCCGTTGGGTCCGACCACGGCCGTCATGCCGCCGGGCGCAAAGCTGCCCGAAACCGCGCGCAACGCCGCGCGCCCATGCCAGCCGAACGATGCGTCGACCAGCTCGACCGTGATGGGCGCCGCGTTCACCGCGGCCACCAGTCCAGCGCCCAGGCGGTCAACGCCCACAGCGCGATGCCGGCCATCAGGGCGAAAGCCATGCGGCGCCAGGCAGAAACGAGAAACGCGGAGCGGGACGGCGTGCCCCGGCCGGGCGCGGCGCCGGGCCGCGGGGGCAGGAGCGAGAAATGGGACATGGCAGGCAACAACGGAAATCGGCAACGACGGGAAAGCGGCAACCGCAGCAACAACATCCGAAGCGGCGGCATTTTTATTATGTTATATCATAACTAAACCATGTCGGCGTCGCAGCCGGTTCCCGCACGCGGGGGTTTTCTGCTACCTTCCAGGCATCTCGCGCGCGCGTCGCGCGCGCTTCCCATTCAGATAAAGCCCGCCATGTCCGCTCCGTCCCGTCCACCCCGCAACGACAGCGTTGGCGCTCAGCTCAGCGTCGCCGAAACGCTGTGCGCGCAGCGCGGACGCCGCCTGACCCCCATCCGCCGCAAGGTCCTCGAACTGTTGCTGCGCCATGGCCGCAGCCTGAAGGCCTACGAGCTGCTGGACGCCATGCGCGCCGTCCACCCCGGCGCCGCGCCGCCCACGGTGTACCGTGCGCTGGACTTCCTGATGGACGAAGGCCTCATTCACCGCCTGGACGCCGTCAATGCCTGGAGCGCCTGCCACGACGCCGGCGGCGCACCGCATGACCTGCTCGTCGTCTGTACCGGTTGCGGCGCCGTCGCTGAAGTCTCCGACCCGGCCATGAGCCGTCAATTGGCCGAACGCGTTGCCCAGACGGGCTATGCGCTGGCTACGCATGAAACCGAAATCCGCGCGCTGTGCCCGCAGTGTCAGAAGACCCAGCCGGCCGACGCGGGTCATCACCACCATCACCACTGATTGGGCGGGCGCCCCTGAGGCGTTTCATCCATTGGGTGCGCCTTATCCCTGGACTGGTCTCATTCCCGCCGCGCCTCATCCTTGGATGAGCCCCATTTCAAGCTGCATCTCATCCTTAAGATGCGCCCCATCGGCTGCACCATTTCAAGCCCGCCCGCCCCGGTGCCGCCGGCTCGCCCTTGAATTCGGGCAAACCGCCCCAAAATAGAGGTATCGCCCGATACTTGACGGCGATCGGCTGCCATCTGGCGGCCACGGCCCCCCGGGTTGGCCCGGGGTTTGCCCCCTGCCCCCGACTGTGCTGTAATCCTGCGTCCGGCCGCTATCGGTGGCTCTCGCAGCCTGTGGCAGACATCAATCGGCAGGGACTGAAAACCCCGTCAGGCGCTGTGTTTCGCGCTCTGACATCACGCTAGCAGCTTCGCCATGAACACCCCGCGCAGTTTGGACAAAATGGTTCCCGTCACCATCCTCACCGGCTTCCTCGGTGCGGGCAAGACCACCCTGCTCAAACGCATCCTGACCGAATTCCATGGCCGCCGCGTCGCCGTCATCGAAAACGAATTCGGACCCGAAAGCATCGACAACGACCTGCTCGTGCAGGATAGCGACGAAGAAATCATCGAGCTGTCCAACGGTTGCGTCTGCTGCACGGTGCGCGGCGACCTGATGCGTACCCTGTCCGAGCTGCGCGCCAAGCGCGAAGCCGGCGAACTCACTTTTGAACGCGTCATCCTCGAAACCACCGGCATGGCCAACCCCGGCCCCGTGTGCCAGACGTTCTTCATGGATGACGACATCGCCGAGTACTACCGCCTGGACGCGGTGGTCACCGTGGTCGATGCCAAGCACGGCATGTCCACGCTCGACGAACAACCCGAAGCACAGAAGCAGGTCGGTTTCGCCGACCGCATCCTGATCTCGAAGAAAGACCTGGTCAACGAAGTCGACTACGAAGCGCTGCGCCACCGTCTGGTTCACATGAACCCGCGCGCGCCGATCACCGCGGTCAACTTCGGCGACGTCGACCTGAAGTCCATCATCGACATCAGCGGCTTCAACCTGAATTCCATTCTGGACATCGACCCGGAGTTCCTGGCCGATGAGCATCCGGACGCCGCGCACAACCATGCCCACGGGCACGATCACGACCATGATCACGGCCATGGCCATGACCACGATCACGATCATGACCACGACGGCGAATGCGGCGCGCACTGCAATCATGCCCATCATCACCACCCCAAGCACGACGACGAAATCGGCGCGTTCGTGTTCCGTTCCAACAAGCCGTTCGATCCCGCGCGCCTTGAGGAATTCCTGGGCGGCGTCGTGCAGGTCTATGGTCCCGACCTGATGCGCTACAAGGGCATCCTGTACATGAAGGGCATCAACCGCCGCATGTTGTTCCAGGGTGTGCACATGATGATGGGCGCCGAACCCGGCAAGCCGTGGACCGCGGCCGAAAAACCGTCCACCAAGATGGTGTTCATCGGACGTAAGCTGCCCCAGGAGATTTTTACCCGGGGCTTGGAGCAGTGCCTGGCGGGGTAATCCCCATTCCTGCGTGACGCGATGCGACGAAGGCAGTACTGTGAGGTACGGATAGCGTAGGCAACAAGTAACACGGACCGGGACGGACGCCCGCGCCAGGATCGATTCATAGTGGAGTGTTTACATGGCTACCAAGGCAGCAACCAAAAAATCAAGTAAGTCGACGAGCGATACGGCGATTGATCTGCCCAGCGAAAAGGAATTGCTGGCCATGCCCGAGTCGGACTATATGAACGACCGCCAATTGGCGTTCTTCAAGGAACGGCTCAAACAACTCGAGCAGGACATTCTGGCCAACGCCGGCGAGACCACCGAGCACCTGCGTGAAACGCAATTCGTGCCGGATCCCGCCGACCGCGCCACCATCGAGGAAGAGCACGCCCTGGAACTGCGCACCCGCGACCGCGAGCGCAAGCTGCTCAAGAAGGTGCAGCAATCCATCGCCCGCATCGACAGCGGCGAATACGGCTGGTGTGAAGAAACGGGCGAGCCCATCGGCATCCCCCGTCTGCTCGCCCGCCCCACGGCCACCCTGTCGCTCGAAGCGCAGGAACGCCGTGAAATGCGTCAAAAGCTGTACGGCGACTGATCCGTCCCGCTTCCGCTCCGTCCCTGAAAGGCCATGCCGGTTAACCGCATGGCCTTTTTTCTACTTGATATCCCAGCGACCGCCCCCAGCTAAAACTTTCAACGGAAGGAACGCATGGAACAATTTCACGCCACCACCATCGTGTGTGTGCGCCGCGGCAACCGCGTCGCGCTGGGCGGCGATGGCCAGGTCACCCTGGGCAACATCGTCATCAAGGGCACTGCCCGCAAGATCCGCCGCCTGTACCACGACAAGATTCTCGCTGGCTTCGCCGGCGCCACCGCCGATGCGTTCACGCTGCAGGAACGCTTCGAAGCCAAGCTCGAAAAGCACCAGGGCAACTTGATGCGCGCCGCGGTCGAACTGACCCGCGACTGGCGTACCGACCGCGTCCTGCGCCGTCTGGAAGCCATGTTGATCGTGGCCGACGCCGAGCATACGCTGGTTCTCACCGGCAATGGCGACGTGCTGGAACCCGAGCACGGGCTGGCTGCCATCGGCTCCGGCGGCGCGTACGCGCAATCGGCTGCGTTGGCCCTGCTGCGCAACACCGACCTGCCGCCCGAGACGATCATCAAGCAGTCGCTCGAGATCGCCGGCGACCTGTGCATCTACACCAACCAGAACCACGTCATCGAAACGCTGGGCGACTGACGCCCGCCGCGCGGCGCAGCCTGCGCCGCGGCGCCCTCCCAGCCCGCCTTAGCTTCAAGGATCCGCCCTCATGTCCGCATCCAACATGACGCCCGGAGAGATCGTCTCCGAACTCGACAAGTACATCGTCGGCCAGAACCGCGCCAAGCGCGCGGTTGCGGTGGCACTGCGCAACCGCTGGCGCCGCCAGCAGGTCGCCGAACCTCTGCGCCACGAAATCCATCCCAAGAACATTCTGATGATCGGCCCGACTGGCGTCGGCAAGACCGAGATCGCGCGCCGCCTTGCCAAACTGGCCAATGCGCCGTTCATCAAGATCGAAGCCACCAAGTTCACCGAGGTCGGCTACGTGGGCCGCGACGTGGACACCATCATCCGTGACCTGACCGAATACTCCATCAAGCAGACCCGCGAACTGGAAATGCGCCGCGTGCGCACCCAGGCCGAGGACGCCGCCGAAGACCGCATCCTGGACGCCCTGGTCCCGCCGCCCCGCGGCGCCTCGGGTGAGCCCCAGCGCGGCGAGGACAACAGCGCCCGTCAGACGTTCCGAAAGCGCCTGCGCGAAGGCCTGATCGACGATCTGGAAATCGAGATCGAAGTCGCCCAGACCGTGCCGCAAATGGACGTCATGACGCCCCCCGGCATGGAAGAAATGGCCGAGCAGCTGCGCGGCATGTTCGCGGGCATGGCGCGGGACAAGAAAAAGCCCAAGAAAATGAAGGTGCGCGAAGCCTTCAAGCTCATCGTCGACGAAGAAGCCGCCAAGCGCGTCAATGAAGAAGACCTGCGCAGCGTTGCGATCAACAACGTCGAGCAGAACGGCATCGTCTTCCTGGACGAAATCGACAAGATCGCCGCCCGCCAGGAATCCGGCGGCGCCGATGTCTCGCGCCAGGGCGTGCAGCGCGACCTGCTGCCGCTGGTTGAAGGCACTACCGTCAACACGCGTTATGGCATGGTCCGCACCGACCACATTCTGTTCATCGCGTCGGGCGCGTTCCACCTGTCGCGTCCGTCGGACCTGATCCCCGAACTGCAAGGCCGCTTTCCGATCCGCGTCGAACTTGAATCCCTGACCGCCCAGGACTTCGTGCGCATCCTGTCCGACACGGATGCGTCGCTGACCAAGCAATACACGGCGCTGATGGCGACCGAGGACGTCGAGCTCGAGTTCACCGACGAAGGCGTTCGCCGCCTGGCGGAACTGGCCTTCGAGGTCAACGAAACCACCGAGAACATCGGCGCCCGCCGTCTGTACACGGTGATGGAAAAGCTGCTGGACGAGCTTTCCTTTGACGCCACGTCCAGCCAGGACAAGCACGTCAAGATCGACGCCGCCTACGTCAACTCGCAATTGGCCGAAGCTGCCAGCAGCCAGGACCTGGCCCGTTACGTGCTCTGACGCCCCGGGCACCAGCGACCCGCCGCAGACGCAAAAAAACCCCGCCGCAACGCTTTGCGGCGGGGTTTTTTCTTTGGGACAGCGTCAGTTCGTGATCGCCGTCACCACGTACTTGCCGTCTTTGCGCGTAGCGGTAAACCGCACCTTGTCGCCCGCCTTGATATTGGCCAGCAACGCCGGATCGGCCTGGTAGACCAGCGACATTGCCGGCAGGTCCAGCGCCTTGATGGCGTCGTGCTTGATCGTGACCTTGCCCGCTGCGGCGTCCACGCGCCGCACCTCGCCCGTGGCATCGGCCTGCTGCGCGAAAGCGACTGGCGTCGCCAGCGACACGACCGCCATTGCGGTGGCAACGGCCATGGGCGTTGCGTACTTGCGGTTAAAACCCATATGTAACCTCCCTATGCGATCCAAGCGGCCGGGCGCCTACGGTGCTCCTGCCGCTTTTTACAGTGCTAGGATACTGCGCGAATGCAACCGTTCCGCTGCCAGTGCGCAACAATCCTGACGGTTGTTTGCGGGGCGGCCCTGCTTGCGGGTTGCGCTTACCGTCGGAAGCAAGCCTCCAACTCTTCTCACTGAATCAAAAAACCATGGCCAACCGCTTATCCGTCATTGCCACCCGCACCGGCGACGATGGCACCACCGGGCTCGGGGACGGATCCCGAATCCCTAAGGACGCCCCGCGCATCGCCGCCCTGGGCGATGTGGACGAACTGAACAGCGTCATCGGCCTGCTGCTCACTGAAACCCTGCCGGACGACGTGTCCGCCGACCTGCTCACCGTCCAGCACGACCTCTTCGACATGGGCGCGGAGCTTTGCATCCCCGGCCATGCCGCGATCACGCAAGAGCAGGTTGCTCATCTGGATACGCGGCTCGCGCACTACAACGCGGCGCTGCCACCGCTACGCGAGTTCATCCTGCCCGGCGGCTCGCGGCCGGCAGCAGTGGCGCACATGGCGCGCACGGTGGCCCGACGTGCCGAGCGTGCGGTGGTCGCGCTGGCGGGTGTGGAAAGCGTCAATGCCCCGGTCCGGCAGTACTTGAACCGGTTGTCGGATCTGATGTTCGTGGTGGCGCGTTACCTGAACAAAACGCTGGAGGTGGGTGACATATTCTGGACAAGCCCAAACGCCCGTAAGGGCACGTAAGCCCTGCGAGGATTTGAAAGCCTTCCCAGGCACACGGATTTCTCTACACGTCGATTACGGCCCACACTCTGTTTCATCTAGCCGGTCAAACCTGCTCGGTTACGGCATAATGACGGGTTATAGAGCGGGTTTGCGCACCGCGCTCACGGCTCAAGGATCCAATAGAGAATGAGTATTATTGTCACCGGCGGCGCCGGCTTCATCGGTTCGAATTTCGTGTTGGATTGGTTCGTGGAAGGCACCGAACCTGTCATCACGCTCGACAAGCTCACTTACGCGGGCAACCCAGAGAACCTCGCGTCCTTGGCCGGCAATCCCCATCATCAGCTTGTCGTGGGCGATATCGGAGACACCAAGCTGGTGGCCGATCTGCTTGCCAAGCACAAGCCTCGCGCTGTCCTCAACTTCGCTGCCGAGTCGCACGTGGACCGCTCGATTCACGGCCCTGGCGAATTCATCCAGACCAATATCGTCGGCACGTTCCATCTCCTGGAGGCCGTCCGCGCGTATTGGTCGGCACTGCCCGAACAGGAAAAGCAGGACTTCCGTTTCCTGCACGTTTCGACCGACGAAGTCTACGGCTCACTCAGCAAAGATGATCCCGCCTTCCGCGAGACCAACCCGTACGAGCCCAACAGCCCGTACTCCGCGAGCAAGGCGGCCAGCGACCATCTGGTCCGTGCGTACCACCACACCTATGGCCTGCCGGTCCTGACCACGAATTGCTCGAACAACTACGGTCCGTACCATTTCCCTGAAAAGCTGATCCCGCTGGTGATTCACAACGCGCTTGCCGGCAAGCCGCTGCCTATCTACGGCGACGGCCAGCAGATCCGCGACTGGCTCTACGTGAAAGACCACTGCAGCGCCATTCGCCGCGTGCTGGACCAAGGCAAGCTGGGCGAAACCTACAACGTCGGCGGCTGGAACGAGAAGGCGAACCTGGACGTCGTGAACACGCTGTGCGAACTGCTCGACGAGCTCAGCCCGCGCGCCGACGGTCAGTCCTATAAGCAACAGATCACCTTCGTGAAAGACCGCCCTGGCCACGATCGTCGCTACGCGATCGATGCCGGCAAACTGGAGCGCGAACTGGGTTGGCGACCGGCGGAGACATTCGAGAGCGGGATTCGCAAGACGGTTCAGTGGTACCTCGATAACCAAGCGTGGGTGCATAACGTCACTAGCGGCAACTACCGGGACTGGGTTGCGACGCAATACAACGCGTAAGCATCCGGCATGGCAATCACGACCGTAGCGCGCTTCGGCGCCCATCGGTCGTGAATTCAACCCGCGCTAAAGCCAGCCGGCGCATTTTCCGCGCCAGGCGGCCTTAATCATTGGCGCCTCATCTACCCCCAACAAAGCGATCATCCGCACAGGCAGACCAGTGAGCAAGCAAGTCGCCATCCTTCTCTGTACATACCAAGGCCAGCAGTATCTGGCCGAACAATTGGATTCGTACTCGCGGCAGTCATATGCTCATTGGGATCTTTGGGTATCGGACGACGGCTCAAAGGACGGCACCCGGCCAATCCTTCAGTCCTATAACGAGAAATGGGGCGACGCGCATCGCGTTGCCGTTTTCGACGGGCCCAAGAGGGGATTCGCAGCAAATTTCCTTTCGCTTCTGTGCCAGCCCACAATCGAAGGCGACTATTTCTCGTTTTCCGACCAGGACGACATCTGGGACCCGGAGAAAATTGAACGGGCCGTTCAATGGCTGGATACGGTTCCGGCCGACACTCCCGCGCTTTACTGCAGCCGGACGCGACTGGTGGACGAGAACGATACTGAAATCGGGCTGTCTCCGCTCTTTCAACGGCCCCCTCACTTCAAGAATGCACTCGTGCAGAATATCGCTGGTGGGAACACCATGGTGTTCAATCAAGCCGCCCGCGCGCTACTGCTCAAAGCCGGCCCCACTGTTGATGTCGTTGCACACGACTGGTGGGTATATCAGGTCATCAGTGCCTGCGGTGGCACGCTGCATTACGATGCTCGCCCTGCGTTGCGGTACCGTCAACACGGCGGAAATCTCATCGGATCCAATAACGGACTCAGTGCGCGTTTACGGCGCGTCAGCATGCTGTTTGAAGGACACCTGAAGGACTGGAACGAGCGGAACATTCGCGCTCTCGGTTCGCTGCAGTCCGACATGTCAAATGAGGCTCGTGACACCTTTGTACGATTCGGCGAAGCCAGACGCGGCTCAGCGCTTGGCCGCGTCAATGGCGTCCGCAGCTCGGGCGTCTATCGCCAAACCGCATTGGGCAATATAGGTCTGCTTGCAGCAGCACTATTCAACAAGATTTGACCTATGAAGATACTATTGTTGGGAAAGGGGGGAAACGTTGGACAGGAACTGCAACGTACTCTCCTGCCTTTCGGTGACGTAATAGCAATGTGCCGGCAGGATATCGATCTAGAAGATATCCCATCTCTGAACGAAGCGCTTTCCAGGCAATCGCCGGACGTTATCGTAAATGCCGCCGCATACACCGCAGTGGATCAGGCGGAGTCAAATGCGACCAGCGCCCACCGCATCAATGCGGACGCTGTTGCGGCCATGGCCAATTATGCGAGGTTGAGCAATTCATTGCTTGTCCACTACTCGACGGATTATGTATTCGACGGATCAAAGGATGACGCCTACGTCGAAAATGATTCGCCTAATCCTCTGAGCGTATACGGCAGCTCCAAGCTGGCGGGTGAAATTGCCATCCAGGAGAGTGGCTGCCAAGCCATCGTGCTGCGCACCAGCTGGGTGTATTCGTCACACGGCAGCAACTTCGTAAAAACCATTTTGCGTCTTGCGAAAGAAAGAGACGAACTGCGGATCGTCGCCGACCAGTTTGGCGCACCAACCTCCGCCGAATTGATTGCTGACGTTACGGCGCTGGCCCTAGCCGGATACCGCAGCAAGAAACTCCCTCGCGGAGTTTTTCATTTGTCTGCATCGGGCAGCACCACCTGGCACGGCCTGGCCCGTCATATCGTGCAAAGAGCGCTTGAAAATGGGGCGGATTTGAAAGTATCGCCCGATCGCGTTGTTCCGATCAAAACCGAGGAATATCCGGTCCCAGCTAGACGGCCAAAGAACTCTCGGCTGGATACCCAAGCGCTGACTAAAGCGCTAGGATTGGAACTGCCGCATTGGACCGCGCATGCGGATCGGGTGATAGATCAACTTACAAAATGGGACACTCAGCTATGAAACGCAAAGGCATTATCCTGGCAGGTGGCTCCGGCACGCGCCTGCACCCCGCCACGCTCGCGATCAGCAAACAACTGCTGCCAGTTTTTGATAAACCGATGATCTACTACCCGCTCAGCACTCTGATGCTGGCTGGTATCCAAGATATTCTGATCATCTCCACCCCACAAGACACGCCTCGCTTTGAGCAACTGCTCGGCACGGGCGAAAAATGGGGCCTGAACTTGCAATATGCCGTCCAGCCATCGCCCGACGGCTTGGCCCAGGCCTTCATCATCGGCGAACAATTTATCGGAAATGATCTGTCGGCGCTGGTGCTTGGCGACAACATTTACTACGGCCACGATTTTCATCAGTTGCTGGGCAGCGCCAACGCGCGCACTGACGAAGCTACCGTGTTCGCGTATCACGTCACTGATCCCGAGCGCTATGGCGTCGCCGAATTCGACACAAACGGGAAAATGCTCTCCCTTGAGGAAAAACCCGCCAAGCCGAAATCCAATTATGCGGTGACCGGCCTTTATTTCTACGACAAGGACGTCGTCAGCATTGCCAAAAGCGTGAAGCCCTCCCCCCGCGGAGAGCTGGAAATTACCGACGTGAACCGCGTCTACCTGGAGCGCGAAAAGCTGTCCGTGGAAATCATGGGTCGCGGGTATGCCTGGCTAGATACGGGCACCCATGAATCGCTGCTTGAAGCCGGTCAATTCATTGCGACCCTGGAGAACCGCCAAGGCCTGAAGGTGGCTTGCCCTGAAGAAATCGCCTTCCGCCAAAAGTGGATTTCTGCTGAACAGCTCGAAACGCTCGCAGCGCCGTTGGCCAAGAATGGCTATGGAAAATACCTCCAACGCCTCCTCACTGACACGGTTTACTGATATGAAAGCCACACCGCTATCCATCCCTGATGTCATTCTGTTCGAGCCCAAAGTGTTCGGCGATGAACGCGGCTTCTTCTTTGAGAGCTTCAATCAGCGCACTTTCGAGGCAGCCGTCGGCCGTTCCGTCGAGTTCGTGCAGGATAACCACTCCAGCTCCGCGAAAGGCGTCCTGCGCGGTCTCCATTACCAGATCAAACAGACGCAAGGCAAGCTGGTGCGCGCGACAGTCGGCACGGTTTTTGACGTAGCGGTCGATCTTCGTCGGTCGTCCCCCACGTTCGGGAAGTGGGTTGGCGCCTTGCTGAGCGCCGAGAACAAACACCAGCTCTGGGTGCCCGAGGGATTCGGCCACGGCTTCGCCGTGTTGTCGGAGCGCGCGGAATTCTTGTACAAGACGACCGATTATTACGCCCCGGAGCACGAGCGATGCGTGCTTTGGAATGACCCCCAGTTGCAGATTGATTGGCAACTGGAGCAGGCTCCGACTTTGTCCGCCAAGGATCAAGCCGGGAAGACGCTGGGTGAAGCGGAGGTCTTCGCCTAGCAATAATGGCGCCCGCAGCAAAAAACCCCAACGCTTGGATCGGATCCAACCGTTGGGTTTTTTTTTCTGCAATTAGTGCGAGAGGCTGCGCGTCCTGCCTCGGTACCAGCACCAAGTCATCCAGGCAGCGCTGAACGCGAAGATGATGTACACGACCCTGGAAAACAAAAAATACCGATATTCCACTTCCGACATGAATGCGGTAATTGCGGCAGAACCGAATGCGGCGATCACCACTATGGAAAGCCACGGTCGCGCAAAAAAAACGGATGCCAGCGATGCCAAGCCAACAACGATGAAAATCGCCTGGAAAAAGAAAAGGTCGGTGCTGCTGTAATCGAGAATATGAGGCGTGTGATCCACTGGCGCAGCGCCTAGCGACGGCGTCCAATAAAACTTGAAAAGGCCGTGAAAGAACTTGACTGCCAAAAACTCAAAATCTGATACTGGCCTTGCAAGCGAGGCTGCGTAAGCACCTTCAGCGGGCAACGAGTAGGCTATCAACTCGACGTATGGCTGCTTCGTCGATTCGGCGTATACCAGCATCGCCTGGGGCTCATAAAACCACGGTATGCCGGTATGCAGATAAACCCAAAACAGCTGCAGCAGACAAGTTCCGGCGCCTAATGCAAAAAGCGTCGCCGAAATCGCAGCGGCTTTCGACCTCAGTCTGATCGAATAGGCGAACCAAACGAAAACCATCAAGGCCAGAACTATGACGTAGTTTTGCCTGAACAACACCGAGCACCCCGCTAGCGCTCCGCCTATAAGCGCCGCACCCGGACGCGGCGTCAAGCCCCCAGAGGATGCTATGGCAATGCCCGCCATGAGCAGACACAAGCTCTGGATATCGGCTAGACGCAACGGCAAATAACCTACGGTCTGGACCAACATCACGAACCAAAACGCCGTCACCACCGCCCACGACCGCGCTTTCCCTCGAACATTCATCGACGCGCTCGGCGCTTCAAATGCGCTGATTCGAGAAAACAACGTCCACGCAGAGAAGATCAAAACCAACAGGCAAATCAGGTTCAACAGCAGAGTGACGTAGGTCACAGTCACCGGATCAGAAGCCACCAGCGACGGAAATGCGTAGTAGAGCAGGATGCCAACAGGGCGTAGCCCGTTATAGCAACCCATGAAGTCTCCACTCACGATATGGCGACCACACGCGAGTCCGAGTTCCCGATATGCACCAGAATCGGCCGTCCAGGGAAACAGCATTTTAAAAACCCATCATCCTAGAAAGTGCGGCGGCCTATGCGCCAACCCAGATATTTCCAAAGCGTGAGCCCACGACGCGTGTTCTTCTCGAAGAAATGCGTGTAACCGTAAAGACGAGCGAAGAATCTTCCGAGACGTGTGCGCTTTGGCGAATGGCCATACTGAATGTGGTGTTCTATGACATTCGCGTAGACCGCGGGGTAGCCCTCAATTGAGTAGTTCGGAAACGGAACCTCATCGGCATTGTCCGCACCCCAAACCCTGATCATGTCCAGATCCAAAGTCTCGATCAACGCCAGATCCGCCTTTCGCACGATGCAGCTGACAGGCACACCGATTATGGAATCATTGAGCCGGCGTATAAGCGGAAAAACCTCACCGACGTACAGCGTCATGTCGATGATTGCACTGTTACCGAGGCCGAGCAGTTGCAGGCATGCTTCGAATTCCAGCTCGGTATTGACGAGATAAAACGTTGCGCCGTAGCCCTTCCTGGAATCGGCCGATAGGTACGCTTGCGGATTGGGAAGATCCACGAGGCCGATGCGGGGCAATCTCGAGGCAGCTACTCGAATATCCGCGATCCGTCGGGTCTCCCTATCGGGTTTCGCCGCTTCGCCTGCGGTGTTGGAGTCGCTTCTGAGATCCACCGTCGCCAAATACCAGACTCCATAGTCCGGCATCCAGCTCATGTCCGCCTCTGGCGTGTTTGAAGCGCGATCAATCGCCCGGCGCCACCCGGCTAGTTCGTTATCGAACGTGTAGTTGGTCGCGACGTCCTTGCGTGCCGCCTCAACAATCGAGCGACGCAACGACTCTTCTTCCACAAGGCGTGTAATCGCGTTAGTCCAGGCTTCCGTCGAACTATTCACCAACAACCCAGACACGCCATCCTGGATCGTGTTTGAGTAAGGAGGAAAATTACTGTAGACGCCTGCAATGCCGCAGCCACCGAATTCCCGGTATTTATTATTTGTCTTTGACCGGAAGAAGGGAGTATCCACGCCCGGCGCCAAACCGATGTCAAAACCAGCCTGGAAGAAGGCGCGAATAAAATTGTCGTAGCCTCGAACCGGCTTATTCAGTACGACGCCAGGAACGCCTCGCAATTCAGCCGGCGGCTCCTTACGCCACAGATGAAATTCGACCCTATCCGAGTACTTCCTCAGGACATTGGCGACCGCCGTATAAAGCATTTTCTCCAGGTGCCGATCGTCGAGACGACCGGTCGGATATGCAATCTTGATCTTTCGATCTGATCGGTTCAACGCAAGACCGTTGACCAGATCCATGTCGAAGTAGCAGCGAACAAACTCGGGATCCGCACCCCTGCTGCGCGCGCGCTCCTCCATCCGCTCGGAGTAAACCCGTACCACGTCTGCCAATTCAAAAAACCTACGGACCACATGAAGCCGGAAAAATGCGCGATGATAGATCGCGACATCACTCGACAGCGGAATCTCCTCGAAATTGTCATCTATGTCATAGATGATTTTCTTTCCGAGCCGCTTCAGCTCATACAACAGTTGAAGGTCACCGATCTCGCAATTTCTCGAAAAAACCGCGATATCGCACCAACGGATGTCCGATTCAAGAAACGGAGAAAAATTGGCCAGGCGCAATCGCAGGCTTATCTCACCTTTGCTAGCCAAAGCTCCTAAAGGCCTCATGACACCGATAATTGTGCTGGGAATGAACCCCGGCACCACGATGAGGATGCGCTTCTTTTTTTGTTTATTCATGCCGCGATGCGCCTCGAGCCGCGCTGAATGTTGCGACGCAGCTTGAAATAATGCTGTTTATGTAATTTATCAGGCTGTATATGGCGGTGCGCATCACCGGGCCATGGTCGGAGCTCGCACTTCGTAATCTTTCAGCACGTCCTCGACGGGACCATCCACGATTACCTTACCCTTATGCAGCCATACCACCCGGCTGCAGAACTGACGGATGAGGTCCATGGAGTGCGAACTGATCACGGTCGTACGTCCTCCAGACAAGAGCTTTTCAATGCGCTGCTTGGCTTTCTCGGCAAATTGCGCATCGCCAGCGCCCACAACCTCGTCAGCGATCAGGATTTCTGGATTGATCGCCGTAGAAGTCGCAAATGCCAAGCGCATGAACATCCCGGCAGAATACGTCCGAGCAGGCTGATCCAGAAATTCGCCCAATTCAGAGAACTCGCTGATCTCACCAATCTTTTCGGCGATGGATTCATTGGACTCGCCCAAGAGCATCAATCTGATGCGGATGTTCTCCAAACCAGTGTGATGAAGTTCGAATCCTGTCGCGAAATCGAGTAGTGGAGAGACGCGGCCGCGAATGTTCACAGTGCCATGACTCGGATGAAAAATTCCTGACATGACGCGGAGCAACGTGCTCTTGCCCGCGCCATTCAAACCGACAAGGCCAACCTGCTCACCATTGTCGATGGTCAGCGAAATGTCGTCGATTGCACGGTAGAATTTTTTCTCAGGGCCGCGCTTTGGCGAAAACTTGCTCAGCAGCGCGCTTTTCAAGCTTGCGCCATCCACATGTTCAAGAGGATAGTCTATCGAAACGTTCTTTAATTCAATCATGACCAAAACGGCACATACCGTCCCCAACGCGACCCGAAATAAAACCTGAGCACGACAAGCACCAGCGCGAAAACGCCGGCGATCGCATAATGAGATCCGTTTGCAAAATCGCCAGTCAGCACCGGCACTCTGACAATCTCAATAAGCGAAGACAACGGATTCATATAGATGGCGAAACTGAGCCCCTTCTGAATCAGCACTTCTGCAGGGTAAATAACGGGGGTAACGACAAACAACAGGCTGAAGATACCGGCCAATCCATGCTGCAGATCCCGATAGCGCAAGCCCAGGTATGCCAATGTGCCAATTGCGCCATAAGAGTAGGCCAGAAGGAGCATCAGCCCAGGCAATGCGTACAGCAGCCCCAACGGATGCAACTTGCCAAAATAGAGCAACACGCCTAGCGCCGTAGCCAGACCTATGGCCAGATAAATGACTTGCGTGAAAACGGTGCGAAAGATGAATATCGATTGAGGCAACGGCAGCTGCTTGAGATAGCCGTGCGCAACCACAAACGATGAACATCCCTCCATCATGGACCCGGCGATGAAGCCCCAGATCGCAAAACCCATCGTCAGAAAGGGGATGAAATCTTCAGGCTTCAGATGAAAGACGGCCGCCCAGATGACGCCTGCACCAAGTGAAAACGCCAATTGATGGATGACGGGCCAAATAACACCCAGCTTGGATCTGCGGAATTTGTTCTTTACATCCGAAGCGGAAAGATAACTCCAAATATTGAAGTTATTGACCGCCAGTTTGAATTCTCTGAATAACAGCGTCACGTCTAGGACCTTGATAGAATCTGGACCATTGAGGAATGCACACCCTCTTGCGTCAAGTGATGTTGATACGCGCCCACATCGTAAGCGGCGCGCCGGAAATCCAGCTTTCCGCTAAATGGCAACAGGGACGCAAAACTCGCGCCAGGCTTGCGGTCTCTCACCTGCCCCACCGAACCGGGATTTATTACGTTCAATGCCCCCGCTTGGCGCGACATCGGATGATGGGTGTGTCCGAGCACCAAAAATCCGGGTTCGTCGCTGGTCAGAAAGTCGATCGACGTGTCGGGATAAACATACTCCTCGACATCCCTGGGACTTCCATGCGCAACACGAACCACGACTGGATCAGCGTTCGTGGCGCCAGACTTGTCAGTCAAGACCAACGTCGCTGTATCTGGCAGACCCGCCAGCCACTCGCGATTCTCGGCGCTCAATGCCTGCCGATTCGCAAGAACCCGATATTTTTCTTCTCGGCTCGCCGGGTAGTCCAGTTCACCCAACACGTACTTGTCGTGGTTGCCTTTGATACAGATTACCGACAGCTCTCGGAGCCTCTCGCAGACTTCATTAGGCTCCGTGTAGTAGCCCGTCAGATCGCCGGCGCATATCAACACATCGCCCGCTTCCGTCTCGGCGAGCACAGCCTCCAAAGCCACACAATTGGAGTGGACATCGGCCATCAGAATCAGCGCCGACTTGTCGCTGATCGTCAGGTGGCGAGTAAGCGTGGATTCTTTCAATCGAAATAGATCTCTTCGTAATAGCGCAGGAAGCGTCCGCTTTCGGCTATTTTCCAACCCGAAAACGGCTTCTTCTGGACGATATTACTAACGAAGGCTGCGCAGGAGTTATACCCGTAGTACGCCTTGGACGCCTCGGTAGAACTGAGCCGCCCGTTTATTTCAAAGAGAACCGGTCCCGTTTCGGTCAGGATGAGCTGGACATTCACGTGACCGAAGTCCATGCCTTCCGCCACCAATGCCTGACCGACGCTGGCTACATATTTTTGAATTGCTGCGTCTTGCACGATCTCCCCGTAGGATGTCGCGCCATCCGGCGTCAACGTACGGCGGAAAATGATCGTGTTGATTTCACCGGTGTACCGGTCGACGTAGCAACCGCACGTATACTCCTCGCCGACCAGCCTCTCCTGAACCAGGAAACTTGCCGGCTTGATGACCTTATCGTCAACCAAACGTTGGGCTTCGCTCTTGCCTCCAAGGCGAAAGATGCTGCGCGACGAAGAGCTATGATTCGGTTTGACCACCACGGGGCCATCAAACCGGTCCGATGTCAGATATTCTTCCAGCGTGCACGTGAATGGCACCCGGATGGAATGGCGCGACAGAACTGCCGAGGTTTTGACTTTGTCCATGCAGATATCTGCAATCTTGGACGAGATAGTTGCCGCTTTCAGCGTTTCATCGCGATACGCCGAGATCTTTGCAAGCTCATGCTGAGTGCCGGCAAACACGATATCGATGTCATGGTCCGACACGTACTGCTTGAGATGGTCGAGATATCCGTTGTCGGCCGCGAGCGGAAAGATCGGCTTTTGAACCACGGGAGCCGTCGGGAGAGAAAAAAACCGCCCCGCTCCTATCTCTTCGCTATTGGCGAAATGAATATTCAAGGGTTCGCCAAAATCGTACATGGCGAGAGCCTTGTAGATGCTTTGACCCATCACGGATCCAGCGCCCGTAATCAGGATATTCATGAATACTCTTACCTTTTGCTTGCGATTATCTGCCTGACGTATGCGGTCAAAGCATCTTCAAAGTTAGACCAGTTCAACCCTGCGTCATCGGGCAACGACACCTGCATCGTCCGCACGTCGAGCGCGGAGGAATCCGTCATCATCGGCACTTCTTCGATTGGTAGCTGCGCCACGCGCGAGACAACCTCCAGGATGTCCGCCACGCTGGCGGAATCCGGGTAACCCGCATTGAAGACCGTATGCGCTTCCCCGATTCCGGAATTACCGGCGATGAAATATCGCAACAGAGCGCAGAGGTCGTCGACGTGAATATAAGTACGGCGCTTCAGGCCGAGTCCAAATTTCTTGAGCGGTGTGCCGGAGGCAAGCGATTGCTCAATGGCCTTGAAAAAATTCCCGTGCTTCTGACCGACGCCGAACACGTCGGCGATGCGAATACTGACCGTGGGAACTTGTGAAAACTCCGCCATGAGGCGTTCACCAAACACCTTGGACGCGGCGTAATGATCATTGCACCGCGTCCGCTCATCAAGCCTGCATTCCAGCGCCCGCGGATACACATTATTGGTCGAGGCGTAGATGATGCGGGAGAACTTGCCGCCTTGCGCCAACTCAACCAGCCAGCTATCCGCTGCAAGATTCGCCAACATGGCATCGCGTGAATTTGCGACAGCCGCTCCCAAGTGCACCAAAGCCGTTCCCGGAGCCACGTCTTCGACAGGCGTGGGGGAAAAGCTGTCGGCGCCCAGGATATCGACCAGGCGATTGCCTATGTAACCCGTGGCGCCCGTGACGGCCACGCCCAAGGAAGGCGAATACTTGCAGCGAAGGTCCACTTAGGCCCCCACGCGAACGATCTTCTTCAGCGTCTGGGCAATATAGTCCACGTCGCGCTCGGTGACATTCATGTGCATCGGCAGGGACAGGATCTCCTTGCTTGCCAAATGCGCATTGGGGCAGGTTCCGGCACCATGGCTGTATTGGCGATACTCGGTATTGTCGCGATAGTGCACGCCAGGGTGAATGTCGTGCTCGTTCAAGGCCATGAGGACTTCCTCACGCTTGTTTACGCGAACCTGAAACAAGTGGCGCGACGACTCGCAATCCGGAGCAATGGGAACAACGCGAATCAGCTCATCACCGGCAAGCCGCTCTTCGTACCACTTGGCCAATTGGCGGCGGTAGGCATTATCGCGGTCCAGATATTTCAGCGAAACCAGGCCGATCGCCGCCATGATGGAGTTGCCGTGATACTTGAAGCCGATTTCCTCGACGTCGTACATCCACTTATACGAACCCTGATTCACCGTGCGCGCGTAGGTGTCTTTATTGATGCCAAGCCAGCTCAACTTGCGCGCGCGCTCATCGCGGGCAGCATCGTTGAAGCAGATCATGCCGGAATCAGCCGTGGCAAGGTTCTTCACTGCTTGGAAACTGAAAACCGTGCAATCCGCGTCCGAGCCGACGTGCTTGCCATTCAGGCGCGTTCCCGACATGTGCGCAGCATCAAGAATGAGCGTGAGGCCGCGCTCTTTGCACAGCTTGCGCACTTCTTCGTAGCGCCCGGTGTTGCCACCCATGCCGACAAACATCACTGCACGCGTGCGCGGCGTGATCTTGCGTTCGATATCCTTGGGATCCAGGCAAAGGAATTCGTCGACATCGGCGAAAACGGGCTTGAGGTTGCAGTACATCACCGCATGGTTGGAAGACACGAAGGTCAACGGCGGCGTGATGACTTCATCGCCGTCGTCCCAACCGAATTCGGTCTTGAACATGTAAAGCGCCAAGTGCAATCCGACGGTATTCGAGCTCAGAAAATGGGAATGAGCCAGACCCGTGTACGCGGACCACTGCTTTTCCATTTCGATGGTTTTAAAACCGAGACCGGTCCAGCCTTTCTCCAAGCACTCACGAATGCCTTCCAGGCACTCGTCGACACGAAAGTTGGGCACGAAGAGCTGAATCGCCATGAAATTACCTTTAGTTAATAGATAGAGGACGGCGTCTTTGACGCTGAGTGGCCCAATAAAGGTTGGCCATGATCAATCGCCGATTTTGTTTACCATCAATGGAGTTCGGTGCCTCGTTTCCATCGGGAGCGCACAGAAAAACTTCGCCCACGACCCTGAACGGCGTCGCAGGCGTAGATACCCACCTGGAACCACTTGTGCCTGGACCTCGGGTACGCGCAGTGCAAGGCCCCGGCCGAACCGATCAATTGTATGCCAACGCGCGCGAACGGTCGCTGCTGGAGACCGTGTGCTGTCAAAAAATTGCAACGAGACCTCTGCTTTGCGACTTTGCGTCTCAAAAGGCAGGCCCGCAGCGAGTTCCGCGTTCGGATTGCCCATGGCGGCCCCAATTTTCAGGGTGGCGACCGGGCCAGCTTCGCCCATGCGCGGAGTGTCTGCCCCGCTCAGCGTGAATCCTGCTCGCCATCACCTTTCGTCGCAAAGGCAAGACGCGACAACAGGTACGTTATGGGTATCGTCACGGCTACGGCGATCAGCGGCGCCACCTTGGCTGACAAGAGCAGGACGTCTACCCAGAGGTAGATCACCACCATCCCCATCCCGTACTGGACTGCATACACGACCGGCATCATGAATGCGCTTGCCAGACCTCGGTGCGACTTGAAGACGTAAATTCGATTCAATACATAGGCCAAAATTATGCCCAAGGCATATGCAATCGAATAGCTGACCTGGTAGGAAAATATCCTGAGCAATATAAGGTAGATTAAATAAGTGGCCGCTGTATTGAAAGCCCCAGACACCAAAAACCTGGAAAACTTAAATTGCGTCCACTTTTCAATAAAGCTGCGCATCACCAGTCACTTCGCCCGTGCGCCCACCATGGCAAGAAATTCATCATAATCCCGCACATAATCATCCGCATCATAATGATGGGACGCGAACACCATCAAAAGCGCGTCGGGAGAATACTTATATTGAATACCCCAAGTCATGGGCGGCAAGTACACCCCCTTGGTGGGGGAGTCGAGCACGAATTCTTCGCGGTTTTCACCGTCATCGGCAACAACGTGCACTTGCCCTTTCACCGCAACGAGAAACTGATGGCACTCGCGATGCGCATGCTCTCCGCGAGTTTCGGCTGTGGGAACGTCGTAAACGAGGAAATAACGCAATGGGGTGAACGGAATATCTTTGCCGAACTCTCCGGCTGTCAGACTGCCTCGAATGTCCGATACTCGGTTCATTGCATGCAGTGTGACGTTCCTCACCTTGGTTTGGACAAGCCGCGACCCCGCTTTGGCTTCCCTGTCTGCTTCAATGCCAGTGGCCTGGGCATCGATATAACCGATTATTTTGGCAGGATTGCCAACCACTATCGCATTCGGTGGCACAGAGCGCGTGACCACGGCACCAGCGCCGATCATTGCATTCATGCCAATCGTAATGCCCGGCAAGATGGTGCAATTTGCGCCCAATGACGCACCGCTTCTTACGATAGTTCGCGCGAAAGATTCGGGGTAAACCTTGCTTCGCGGAAATCTATCATTGGTAAAGGTTGCATTGGGGCCGACAAATACGTCGTCCTCCAACGTAATACCATCCCAGACTTGCACGCCGCACTTGAGCGTGACGCGGTTTCCAATGACGACATCATTCTCTATAAAAACGTTGTCGCAGATATTGCAGTCCGACCCGACTCGGGCGGCAGGAAGAATGTGCGCAAATGCCCACACGCGCGTACCGGGCCCGATGTTCTCCGATTCGCAAAGCGCCCTGTCATGTACAAAAAAATCCATGGTCCCGCTCATGTTTGTGCTTCCTGTCCAAACCGCACTACCCTCATAGGTATTGCCAACGGTCTCTTTTTTGTGTTTTCGTAGGTTCTCCACGCGTAAGAACCAACGATGCCAAGCCCTAGAAGGTTGAGACTTCCAAAAAGCAGGATGCTCAGCAATGTGAACGTATAGCCAGGCACTTCGATTACGCCCATGAGCTTTGCGGAGAGAATAAACAAGCCGCACAAGGCGGCTGCTACCACTCCCAGTCCACCAATACGAATTAACAGTCTGATGGGCAGATCAGTGAAGGAAAACACACTGTCCATCATGTAATTCACCTTCTTGCGGAAGGTCCAGCCAGATTTTCCAACGGTACGTTCCTGCCGACGGTAAGTCACGACTTCGCGCCGAAATCCAAGCCAGAAAATCTGGGCAACGAGGGAGCTGTGCCGTTCTTCCATGCTCAGCAGTGTGTCTCGAAAAACACGATTGCAGCCGAACATATCGATTCCGCCGGGGGGCATGTCGGGCACGACATAGCGTCGATACAGCGCCCAAAATACATTTGAGGCAAGGCTCGAGCTCCACGAATCCTCACGGCCGTCGCGCGCGCCTACCACCACATCACATTGGTCTGAAGCCAGGATGCGCGCCATATTCAACACCAATTCCGGTGGTTCCTGAAGATCGGCCGCCATGACGGCGAATGCGTCACCAGTGCCGTGCTGCAGCCCGACGCGAATCGCCATGAAGGAGCCAAAGTTGCGCGACAACAGAATGAGCTGCGACTTGAACTGTGCAGAAGGCAATGCTTCATTCAACACTGCATACGAGCGATCGGGACTCCCGTCCACCACGAAGACAGCCTCGAAATCCCCTTTTAACTGAATATCAAGATTTCTCACCGCTTCTAATAGGGACGGGATATTCGCCTCGTTTTTGTACACAGGAACGACGAGTGTTAACAAGCTCACCCCTCCTGGGCAAAGAATTGGGTCACGGCAACTATCACTTTGCTTACCTCCTCGTCGGTCATTCCAGGAAAGCAAGGGAGCGAAACCGCTGTATCGCATGCAGCTTCTGTTACTGGAAGCGACAGTGCGGCGTACTCCCGGTAAGCTGGTTGGCGATGATCGGGAATAGGATAATGGATGTCGCTGCCAATTTCCTGGTCCTTCAAAGCTTGCATCAAGGCCATTCTTTTGGGTGTGCGCATCACGTAAAGATGCGCAACAAAATCCAACCCGCAAGAAGCTGGGAGCTTCACATCCAACGACGAGAAGGCAGCGGAATACTGCTTTGCAATCTCGCGGCGACGCTCATTCCATATATCGAGCGACGGCAGTTTTTCGCGGAGCACCGCGGCCTGCAGTTCATCCAGGCGACTGTTACGGCCGCCAGGCACCGATACGGTGTATTTGCTTGACCAGCCGTACTGCCTGATCTGCTTGACCCGCTGCGCGAGCTCGGTATCGTTCGTCACGACGGCGCCGCCATCTCCGACAGCTCCCAGGTTTTTTGTGGGATAAAAACTGAAGCAGGCTATCGTTCCGAAGCTTCCCGCCAGCTTGGCATCATTCCGCGCGCCGTGCGCTTGGGCACAGTCCTCGAGCACCGGGACCCCTGCCTTGGCACACATCTCAACGATCTCTTCAATGTGGGCCAGCTGCCCATAAAGATGCGTGGCGATGACTGCCTTCGGGCGAGATCCGAGGGCTTCGTGCAATGACTTCGGACACATGGTGAGCGTACGATCATCGACGTCCACATAGAGCGGCACCGCGCCGATGGCGTGTATCGCGGTGCTACCGTAAAAACCGGCATTTGCGACCGTCACCACGTGATCGCCTGCTTGCACGCCCAATCCACGCAGGGCGATTTCCAAGGCATCCGAGCCGTTGGCCACGCTTATGCAGTGCTTCACACCGACGTACTTGGCGAACTCGGTCTCAAAACTGGCAACCTCGTTTCCCAGCACGTACCAATTGCTGGATGCCACCCGATTGAGCGGCGCAATCAGATCGACGTCTTTATTGGCCCTTTCGGCCGAAAATAGAGGGATCATAGGAACGGTATTTCCCAAAGTGTGAATGTAATGACGGCGGAGTAGCTCCGCCGTTTCATTTGGATCGCCGTCGCCGCCAATAGAGAACGTAAGGACGCGCGGTATCGCTTGTGGTATGCGGCCATCTTAGCGGACGGCTCGCACAGCGGGAATTCCGCCGTCAATTCACCCCAGCCGCATGCGCCTGCTCATCCGCGTGGTACGAAGACCGCACCATCGCACCCACCGCCGCATGCGAGAACCCCATCGCGTAAGCCTCACGCTCGAACATTGCGAACGTGTCCGGATGCACATACCGCAGCACCGGCAGGTGGTGTTCCGACGGCTGCAGATATTGGCCGATCGTCAGCATGTCGACATTGTGGTCGCGCATATCCCGCATTACCTGCAGGATTTCCTCGTCGGTCTCGCCCAGGCCGAGCATCAGGCCGGACTTGGTGGGCACTTCCGGGTGCAGCTTCTTGAACTCGGCCAGCAGCTTCAGCGAGTGCATGTAGTCCGAACCCGGACGAGCCTGCTTGTACAAGCGCGGCACGGTTTCCAGGTTGTGGTTCATGACGTCCGGGGGACCCGCATTCAGGATGGTCAGCGCGCGGTCCAGGCGGCCGCGGAAGTCGGGGACGAGCACCTCGATGCGGGTGGTGGGCGACAGTTCGCGGATATGCGTGATGCAGTCGACGAAGTGGCCGGCGCCGCCGTCGCGCAGGTCGTCGCGGTCGACCGAGGTGATCACGACGTACGACAGCTTCATGGCGGCGATGGTGCGCGCCAGGTTTTCGGGCTCTTTGGTGTCCAGCGGGTCGGGCCGGCCGTGGCCCACGTCACAGAACGGGCAGCGGCGCGTGCACTTGTCGCCCATGATCATGAACGTGGCCGTGCCCTTGCCGAAGCACTCGCCGATGTTCGGGCACGAGGCCTCTTCACAGACCGTGTGCAGGTTGTGTTCGCGCAGGATGCGCTTGATGTCGTAGAAGCGTGAACCGGGCGCGGCGGCCTTCACGCGGATCCATTCAGGCTTCTTCAGGCGCTCGGCCGGAATGATCTTGATGGGAATGCGCGCCGTCTTGGCCTGCGATTTCTGCTTTTGCGTCGGGTCGTAGACCGCTTCCGCGGGCGCGGCGGCGGATTCGTTCGAGGGCACAGGAGACTCGGCGAGCGTGGACATGGGACACCTTCGTGACCGGCGCGCAGAACGGCCGGGTCTGGGAGAAAACAGGCATTTTACCCTTCGCCGCCCGATCCGATGCGGGAACGTCCGGCGGCCCGGGGAACCGCTGCAGTATGTCCGGCGCCCCCGACAGCCCTGGGTTATCGTCTGGCCTGACGCATTTCCAGCCTTTGCCATGCCCTCTCTGCCCTCGCCCGCCCCAATCGTCGTGATTGCCGCCCGTCTCGATGCCGGGCCGACCGCCCGCTTGCTGCAGGCCTGCAGTGAACGCGTCGCGTCAGCGGGTTACTACCTGTCCGTCGGCCCCTGGCACGAGCCCGCCGCCCTCGCCCTGCTGGACGGGCTGCGACCTGCGGCGGCCCTGGTGATTGGTCCAGCAGACTCGCCCACCCTGCGCACCGCCCTCAGCGCGCTGGAGGTCCCCATCGTCGAAACCTGGATCGCCTGCCCGCAGACGCTGGACAGCGCGGTCGCCATCGACAACGCCGAAGCCGGCCGCATGGCGGCCCGGCATCTGGCCGACAAGCGCCATCCGCGTGTCGCCTGCATCAGCGCCGACACGCCGTGGGAGCGCGCCCGCCGCGAGGGCTTTATCAGCAGCGCCGCCGCGCTGGGACTGGAGCTGGTTGCAGACATCGTGCAACCGGAAGTCCAGCACATGAACGACGGCCGCATGGCCTTCCTGCGCCTGTTGGCCACCAATACGATCTTCGATGCGGTGTTCTGCACGTCCGACCTGCTGGCGGCCGCCGCCGTGTCGGAGGCGCACAACCGGGATCTGCAGGTACCGCAGGATCTGGCGGTGCTGGGGTTCTCGGACGACGCCAGCGCGGTGCAATGGGTGCAGGGCCTGACCACGCTGGGCGTGGACGCCGCCGAGCTGGGCCGGCGCGCGGGTCAGCTGTTGCTGGACCGGCTGGACGGCGAACGAGGCCCCGGGCAGCACGACATGTTGGAAGTGGTGTTCGATGCGCGCCTGAGCACCTGAGGCGCGTGAGGAGCGTGAGGCAGGTCTACGCTTCGTAAAGCGCCGGAAAGCCGCAGCCCTGCAGCATGCCGTTGGCTTCCTTCAAAAACGCCGGCGTCGCGGTTTCCGGGACGCGGACCAGCCATTGCACGGCTTGCTCTTTCTTGCCCTGCAGCAAGAGCATCCGGCCCAGGTGGAACATGCCGCGGAAGTCGCCGCCTTCGGCGCAGCGCTGGTAACAATCGAACGCGCGTTCCAGGTCTTGCGGGACCACGTCGCCGGCCTCGTGATAGCGGCCCACTACGCCAATCGACTTCACGTGGCCGGCCTGCGCGGCCTGCTGGTACAGGGCCAACGCCGCGGCCTGGTTCTGCGTCACGCCGCCCCGGCCCGTGCGCAACATGTGGGCGTAGTTGTACAGCCCCCAATCCAGACCCGTGTCGGCGGCGCGGCGAAACCAGTACGCCGCGACCGTATCGTCGGCCGCCACGCCCCAGCCGTTTTCATAGCAGCGTCCCACCATATTGATGGCCATGGGATGATCGGCGTGCGCGGCGCGCTTGAACCAGGCCAGTCCCTCTGCGGGCTGGCGCTCGACGCCCACGCCGTCCAGCAGCATCTGTCCGTAGATGGTCTGCGCCTCGGTCAGCCCCAGCTCGGCGGCGGCGCGGATCCACGCGGCGTATTCCTCTGGCGGTCCGGATTCGCGCAGATGGGCAAGCTGTTCGGGCGTGGTGGCGGCGACCTCGGCCGCGGTGTAGGTCTTCAATTTGTGTTCCTTCGGCGTTGCCAGGCGTGCGCAAGATTCTGCGCCAGCGCATCGCCCGTTTCGGTGGGCGTGCGCCGCACGCCACAGGCCGCCATGTCGACGGTGCGCAAGCCTTCGTAGCCACAGGGATTGATGCCCAGGAACGGCGCCAGATCCATCTCGACGTTCAGCGACACGCCATGGTACGCGCGGCCGTTGCGGATCTTGATGCCCAGCGCGGCGATCTTGGCCAGCTCGCCGCCTTCGGGATGCGGCACATAAACGCCAGGCGCGCCGGGCTTGCGACAGGCCCCGTCCACACCCAACTGCTCGAGTGTGTCGATGACGGCCGATTCCAGCAACGCCACGTATTCCTTCACGTACATGTCGGCGCGGCGCAGGTCGAACAGTGCGTAGGCCATGACCTGGCCGGGGCCGTGATAAGTCACCTGGCCGCCGCGGTCGCAATGGACGATGGGAATGTCGCCGGGGTTGAGCACGTGTTCCGGCAGGCCCGCCTGGCCCAGCGTGTAGATCGGCGGATGCTCGCACAGCCAGATTTCATCGGGCGTGTTGTCGTCGCGCTGGCTGGTGTACGCCTGCATGTCCTGCCAGACCGGCAGATAGTCCGCCGGCCGCGCGAGCCACTTGATCACAGCGGTCTTGCCTTACAGGACGATGGACACCATGGGGTGGCCATGCAGCGCCCGGTACAGCGCGTCCAGCTGCTCGCGCGAGGTGGCGCGCACCGTGAAGGTCAGGCCGAGGTAGTTGCCGCCCTTGCTGGGGCGCATTTCCACCGTCGCGGCGTCGAACTCGGGATCGAACTGCAACACGACCTCGGTCAGCGTCTGCGCAAACTCGGGATGCTGCTTGCCCATGACCTTGATGGGAAAGTCGCTGGGATATTCGATCAAAGAATCTTCGGGCGGAATGTTCATGATGTGCCTAAAAAGAGTTGCCCCTGAATGTTCTTATATGGGGGCAAGCGGCGTGCCGGCAAGTGCCGGCGGGCGCCGTTGGGGCGGGCGGCCGGCCCGCATGCATTGCAGGCAGGCCGCCCCGCGCCAGGACTACAGCGCGGCGATGCGGGCATCATAACCCGCACGCAATTGCTCAAAAACAGGGCCGGGTTTGCCCGAACCCACGGGTTTGCCGTCCAGCGAGACGATGGCCAGCACTTCCTTGGTGGCGGACGACAGCATCAGCTCGTCGGCCTGCTTTACCTCTTCCTGCGAGATCCGGCGCGACTCGAACGGGATGCCGGCCTCGGCGGCCAGTTCGCCCATCAGGCCATAGCGGATGCCTTCGAGGATCAGGTTGTTCTTGGGCGGGGCCAGCAGCTTGCCACCGGAGACCACCCAGATATTGGTGGACGCGCCTTCGGTCAGGTAGCCGTCGCGGAACTGCAGGACCTCGTCGACATGGGCGTCAACGGCCTGCTGCTTGGCCAGCACGTTGCCCAGCAAGGACACGGACTTGATCTCGCAGTGCAGCCAACGTTCGTCGGGGATGCTGATGGCGGACAGGCCTTGTTCGCGCTGCGCGGCGGGCGGCGGGGACCAGGGCGCGATCATGCCGAACACCGTCGGCGTGACGGCCGGCATGGGGAACGGATGGTCGCGCTTGGCGACGCCGCGCGTCACCTGCAGGTAGACGATGCAGGTGTCGAGGTTGGAGCGGTCGAGCAGCTGCTGGATCAGGTCGATCCACCCGCTGCGGTCGAACGGCGGCGCGATGCGCAAGGCAGCCAGGCTGCGATCAAGGCGGTCGAGGTGTTCGGCCATGCGAAACGCATTGCCTTGGTACACGGGGACGACTTCGTAGATGCCGTCGCCGAAAATGAAGCCGCGGTCCAGGACGGAGACCTTGGCCTCGTCCACGCGCAGGAATTCACCGTTGAGATACACCTGGCTTTCGCCCGGCACGCCCGGAATCATGAGGCACTCCTGAATTTGAAATGGAACAGGGACGAGCCGCGCGGCTCGCCCCCGAAGAATGCAAAACGGGCGTTTCGCGCACGAAACGCCCGCTGCTAGCTTACACCCGCGGCTGCGGCCGCGGGGCGCCGATTTACTGGAACCAGCGCTTGACCGTGTCGACCATTCGGCCAAAGAAGCCGGCGCGTTCGACGGCGTCCTGCACCACCAGCGGTTCGGTGCGCAGGACCTTGCCGTCCAGCGTGAACTGCAGCGTGCCGACCTGCTGGCCCTTGGCCAGCGGCGCGATGAGCGGATCGGTGCGCTGCGCGACCGGCTTCAATTCACCCGCCTTGCCGCGCGGCACGGCGATCGACACCGGGTTGGGCGGACCGAGCTTGACGTTCTCGGCGGTGCCTTCCCAGACGCGGGCGTCGATGCCGGGCTGGCTCTTGTCGAACAGCTTGACCGTGTCGAAGTTCTGGAAGCTCCAGTTCAGGAGCTTGAGGCTTTCTTCGGCGCGCGTCGCTTCGCTGTCGGTGCCCACCACGACCACCAGGATGCGGCGATCACCGCGCACGGCCGTCGACACCAGGCAGTAGCCGGCCGAATCCGTGTGACCGGTCTTCATGCCGTCCACGGACGGATCGGCCCACAGCAGCCGGTTGCGGTTGGGCTGCGTAATCTTGTTGTAGGTGTAGCTCTTCTGCTTGTAGTAGTGGAAGAAGTCCGGGTGATCGGTGATCAGGTGCGCGGACAGCGTGGCCAGATCGCGCGTGGAGGTCATGTGCTGCGGATCAGGCAGACCCGTGGCATTCATGAAGTGCGTGTTCTTCATGCCCAGGCGATCGGCTTCCTGGTTCATCAGCGCGGCAAAGGCGGACTCGCTGCCGCCCACGGCTTCGGCCAGCGCCACCGAGGCGTCGTTGCCCGATTGCACGATCATGCCCTGGTTCAGTTCGTCCACCGTGACCGGCTTGCGCGGTTCGATGAACATGCGCGAACCGCCCGTGCGCCAGGCGTGCTCGGACACCGGCACGGTCTGCTCCAGCGTCAGGCGCTTTTCTTCCAGTGCGTTGAACACGACGTAAGCCGTCATGATCTTGGTGAGCGAGGCCGGCTCGACCTTCATGTCGGGATTGGAAGCGGCCAGCGTCTGGCCGCTGTTCACGTCGACGACGATCCAGGCCTTGGCCGCGATGGTGGGCGCCGGGACGGCCGAGACGTCGCCGACGGGCCCCGCGCCGGTCGGCGACGGAGCCGGTGCCGTCGCGGCCGGCGCGGCGGCGGGTGCGGCTGGCGCCTGCTGCGCCCAAGCTGGCAGGGAGGCCGCCAGCATCGCTGACAACACCGCGCCTGAAATGATGCGACGGGTAAAGACAACGGGGGATTGAGCGGAGTGAGGCAATTTCTTCATCGGCAACGTGGGTCCAGGAATGACGCCCGCCGGCGCGGGGCAAGTGGCTGACAATTATAGGCAGTCGATCAGACCCATCCCGGCCGCGCGGGGTTCCCTGCGCGCCTAAAACATGCAACCTGATGCAACCTGCGAACTGCCAGGAGGCCGGATCAGTCCAGCGCAACCTTCAAACGGGCCTGCACCAGCTGGCGCAGCACGAGCAGCTTGCCGTGGAAGAAATGCGAGGCGCCCGGCACCACCACCACCGGAATCGAACGCGGCCGCGCCCAGTCCATGGCTTCGGACAGCGGCACCACTTCGTCTTCTTCGCCGTGCACCAGCAGCGTGTCGTCCGGCACCTGCACCTCGTGCGACTGGAAGCGGTTGACGGCCGGGCCCATCAGCATCAGCGCCGACGGCAGCACGGCTTCGCCCGCATCGGCCAGCGCGGCGTAGGTTTGCGCGGCAACGGCGGTGCCGAACGAAAAGCCCGCCAGCACCCACGGCGCCTGCGCCAGTTCGGGGTGCAGTTCGCGCATCTGCGTAACCACGGCCAGCATGTCCTGCGTTTCGCCGACGGACTTGTCGAACGTGCCTTCCGATTGGCCGACGCCGCGGAAGTTGGGGCGCACCGCCACCAGGCCGTGCTGCACGCAGGCGCGCGACAGGGTCGTGACCACCTTGTTTTCGCGCGCGCCGCCCTGCAGCGGATGCGGATGCAGCACCAGCGCCCAGCCGCGCGGCGTGTCGGCGGGCCAGTCGATGGCGCAATCGATGCGGCCGGCGGCGCCGGTGAAAGCGTGGGTTTCAGTGCGTGCGGACATGGCGGAACTCAACGTGCGGAAAAAAGAAACGATGTTAACCGCCCGGCCCGCCAGGCGAAATGCCGGTTGACCGCAACCGGCGCGCAGCGGCGCCAGCCGACGTTCACTTTCCGCGCGACGCGGCTGCGGCGGGCGGGCGCAAGGNNCCCCCGGGGCGGGGGCGGGCGGCCGCAAGGTGGCGGCAAGCCATTGCGCGAGCTGATCGCTCGCCTCGTCGGTGGCCTGGCGCAGCGCCGCGACGCCCCCTTCTGCATCCTGCGTGGGCGCGGGCGCGGCCACCAGAATGCGCTTCTGGTCTACGACGTTGCGCCCGTCCAGCAGCACCGCCTGCAGCAGGACGCGTCCCTGGCTCGACTGGCCGTCTTCGGAGAAAACCTGCTCGAACTGCGCCAGCGAGACCTGCAACTGCGGCGTCTGCAACGTGACGCGGTCGCTCAGCACCGCGCCTTGGCGCGACAGGCGATCGGTGATGCGCTGCCGGACGAGGTCGGCGGGCGACGCAGCCCAGCGGTACGTGGCATAGGAACGCGGCGCGGCGCTGTCGCCCACGCGCCAGATCATGCCGGTGTCGGTCAGACCGGGGGCCGATTGGAACGTCAGCGCGATCGGATCGCGGGCCGGCAAGGCCGGCACGGGCCGCGCGTCCAGCCCCAGGTCGAACAGCGTGGGCGGCGCGTCCACGCGGCCGATGCTGCATCCCGCAAGGGCCAGGGTCAGAATCAGAATGGCGCTGCGCATCTTCATGAGGTCTATCTCCGGAATCCGGCAAAACCGGGTTCGCCGGGTCCCGGCGCGATGGGCGGGGGACCGAACAGGAACGATTGCGGCGTGTTGTCCACACGGCGCAGGGTGATGGCGGCGCCACGCGCGGCCGTGCTGACGTCGTTCGCCATGGTGGTGAAGGCCGGCAGCGTCTCGCCATCCAGCCGCGCGGCGGCCAGGGCGATGTCGTTCAGGCTGCGTGTGGCCACCGCCAGCGGGCCGTCTGGCGCATTCAGGCGCGCCAGCGACTGGCGGGCCTGCTGGGCCAGATCGCCGATCTCGCGCGCGGCGCGGTCGGCCTGGCGCGACGTGCTGTTCAGCGAATCCATCAGCGGACCGAGCTTTGCCAGCGTGGGCGCGAGGTCGCGGCTGGCTTCCTTCAGAGACAGCGAGATGTCGTTGGCATTCTGCAGGCTGGCCGTGAGCGCCTGCACATTCTGTTCGCTCAGCACGCGCTTCAATTGTTCGGTCGCGACTTCGACATTGGAAATCAATTGGTCGCCACGCTTCTCGATGCGGTCCAGAAAGCCCGGGCGCAGCGGAATGGCCGCCGGATGCTCAGCGGTGGACGTCAAGCGCTTAAGCGACGAGCCGTCGTCACGCAGGTCAACATTGGCCATGCCGGTCACGCCCTGCACACCCAGCTCGGCCCACGTCGATTCCGTGATCGGCGTGTTGGGCGCCACACCGATGCGGATGCGCACCTGCCCGGGTTTGTTGGGATTGAGCGCCAGCGACTGCACGCGGCCCACGGGCACGCCCTGGTAGCGCACGGCCGACTGTGGATTCAGGCCCGTGACGGCCGTGGCCGAAATGATTTCGTATGGCTGCAGTTGCGTCCGGTCGCGGCCGATCCAGATGGCCGTCAACGTCGCGGCAGCCAGCAGGACCAGCGTGAAGATACCGGCCATGAGCGCATGACTACGGTTTTCCATGGTGCATTCCCTTCGGTGCCAGGTCTCCCAGCGCGCGCAGACCGCGCTCGCCCAGGAAGAATGTATGTATGAACGGGTGATCGAACTTCACGACTTCAGGCACCGTGTCGCAAATGATCACCCGCTTCTCCGCCAGCACGGCCACGCGCGTGGCCAGCGCCAGCAGCGTGTCCAGGTCGTGCGTCACCATGACGACGGTAAAGCCGAGCTGCCGGTGCAGACTGCGCACCAGGTCCACGAATTCGTCGGACCGCAGCGGATCGAGCCCGGCCGTGGGCTCATCAAGGAACAGCAATTCCGGGTCCAGCGACAGCGCGCGCGCCAACGCCACGCGCTTGACCATGCCGCCCGACAGGTCCGACGGGCGCTTGTCCGCATCGCGCGACGACAGGCCCACCATGGCCAACCGGCACATGACGACGTCGCGCACCAGGTCTTCCGGCACCGTGCGCAATTCGCGCAGCGGCAGCGCCACATTGTCGAACACCGACAGCGCCGAGAACAGCGCCCCCGCCTGAAACAGCATGCCCCAGCGGTATGACAGACGCCGGCGCTCTCCCGCCGTCAATTCCGACAGCGTGTGACCCAGCACCTTCACGGTGCCCGCCGCCGGCACGTCCAGTCCGATGATCTGCCGCAGCAGCACCGTCTTGCCCGTGCCCGAACCGCCGACCAGCACCAGGATCTCGCCCGGAAACACCGTCAGGTCCAGATTGTCGTGCACGACATGGTCGCCAAACGCGGTTCGCAGGCCGCGCACGGTAATGACCGGCTCGACGGTCACGCCCTCTTCGGTGAACAGCCGATTCTGCGTGGCGTTGTTCATCAGATGCCCACCGAACTGAAGATGACCGCGTACACCGCATCCAGCAGGATCACGCCCGTGATCGACGTAACCACCGACGTAGTGGTGCCGCGGCCCAGGCTTTCGGTGTTGGGCTGGATGCGCAGGCCGAAATGGCAGGCGATGAGCGCAATCAGGATGCCGAAGGTCACGCCCTTCAACATGCCAATCCAGTAATTGGTCAGTGTGATCGCATCGGGCAGCGACTGCAGGAACCACTGCGCGGACACGCCCAGCTGCGCCTGCGCCGCCAGCATGCCGCCCAGCAGCGCCATCGCGCTGGTCCACAGCACCAGCAGCGGCATCGTGATCGCCAGCGCCACCACGCGCGGCAGGATCAGCCGCTGGCCGTGCGAAATGCCCATGACCAGCATGGCGTCCAGTTCCTGTGTGACCCGCATCACGCCGATCTGCGCCGTGATCGCAGACCCCGAACGGCCGGCCACCAGAATGGCCGCCAGCACCGGCCCCAGCTCGCGCACGATGGACACGCCTAGAAGACGCACGATGAAGCGGTCGGCGCCAAACATCTGAAGCTGCTGCGCCGACAGGTAGGACAGCACCACACCAATAAGAAAGCCCACCAGCGCCGTGATGCCCAGCGCCTGCGCGCCGGTCCGGTACACCTGCGCGGAGATCTCGCGCCACGGGCCAAGCCCGGGCCGGCGCAGCATGGCGCCCACGTCCAGCACCAGCTGGCCCAGCATGATGAGCAGCGCCTTGCCGTTCTCAGCGGCCCGCAGGATCGCACCGCCCATGGCGCGCACCCATGTCCAGGTTTCGGGCTTGGCGGCGGGCGCGGGCGTCTCGCCCTTGTTCATCGCCAGCGCGTTGAAGACGTCCTGCTGCCCCGCGCCCCAGCGCACGCGCTCGGGGAGCTTTTCGCCCCACGCCTGCCAGATGATCAGCGCGCCGATCGTGTCCAGCCGGTGGATCGCGTGCATGTCCCAGCGCGCGCCTTCCTTGGCCGCCCGCGCGAGCGCCGCGCGTCTGCGTTCCACTTCGCCCGACTCGGCCAGCGCCAGGACGCTCCAGTCGCCGCCGACGTGGCAGACCCCGCCTTCATGGCGGAAAGGCGCGGCGGCGGTCGCAAGCAATGCGGAATGCGGCATGTCGTCGGGGTGCGGATGCAAAAATGTATCGCCAATCATAAACGCAGGGGGCTACAGCCGCGAGCGCGGCCCGCGTGCCCTACAATCGCGGCCATGCCCGCCCCCGTTTGCCCCATCGACCTACCCGCCCCGGAAATACTTGCCCGGACGCTGGCGGATCGCCTGCCCGCCTTCCAGGACGTCATCTGGACCGGCAGTACCGGATCGACCAATGCCGACCTGCTCGCGCGCGCGCGTTCGGGCGCCGGCGCGGGCAAGCCCTGGCTCTTGGGCACGCATCAGCAAGATGCCGGCCGCGGCCGCGCGGGCCGCCCGTGGCAGAACCGCTCGGGCTCCACGCTGATGTTCTCGTGCGCCTTTGACGTGCACCTGCCCGCCATGCAACTGGCGGCGCTATCGCCGCTTGCCGGCGTGGCCGCCTGCGAAGCCCTGCGCACCGTCGCCGGGCCGGGTTCGCGTGGCCTGTGCATGAAATGGCCCAACGACATTCAATGGCACGACGCCAAGCTGGCGGGCATCCTGGTCGAGACCACCCGCAATCCGGGCGGCCGCGAC